>CAKVDR010000037.1 GCA_934726435.1 uncultured Eubacteriales bacterium | reverse complement strand
TCCCTAAGAGCAGTATTGCCCGAAAGCTGAGCTCTGTAAATAATTTCGTCGAGTTTTTCGATTATATTATCAATGCTTCCGGAAATTTTTAAATCTTCAATTACCTTATCTATTTCTTCATTTGTAAGCGCAGTTTGCCCGCTAGAACTTGAGCTTGAACTCGAAGAATCAGTTTGTTCCGTGCTTGAAGAAGAGGAATCATTTTGGGCAGCCTTAACCACTCCGCATATCGCCCCAACAGCCACGGCAGACAGAGAAACGCTTAGTCCAATATTTTTACGAATTAATTTAAGAATATCCGGCATAATAACACACTCCCTCAATTTATTAAACTATTATTCTATATTTTAGCACAAACTCTTCTTGATTTTGTGTGTTTTTTATTAATATCTAAAAATTTAGACACTCTTCATCAAATTATAATGTTTAAAGAAATTCGTCATAAAGTTAATTTTGGCAAAAAAATAACGCAGCCGGCAAGAGCTGCGAAACATTTTAGGAAATTCCTTTTATTTCGGAGATATAATTGACAATATCCCCAACGGTGTTGATAGAACCTGCAATGTCTTCATCTGCTTCAATGTCAATTTCAAATTCATCTTCAACAGAAGTTAGCAAATCAGCTAAATCAAGTGAATCGGCTTCTAAATCTGTGAATAAATTAGTTTCCAAAGTGATGTTTGATTCCTCAACATCAAATTGTTCTTTTAAAATTGATTTTAATTTTTCAAAAACCATTTTATAAGTTCCCTCTTTCATTTTTTGCGGTCTTGCCGCCTTTTTTAATGATACTAATAATGTTATTAACATTATGGTTGTTTGTCAAGCGCCTATTCAAAAAAAATACACACTGCCTAAAAATTAAGCAATGTGAACTGTTTTAGTTTGAAATAAACCTCGAAAGAAAGCTTTTTGTTCTTTCATTTTTTGGATTCGACAAAATTTCTTTCGGTGGAGCTTCTTCGAGGATTACCCCACCATCCATGAAAGCGATTTTTGTTGAAACTTCTTTTGCAAAAGCCATTTCATGAGTAACCACAGCCATCGTGAAGCCCATGTCAGCAAGCTCTTTTATAACTTTCAAAACTTCACCCACGGTTTCAGGGTCAAGAGCCGAGGTAGGTTCATCAAAAAGGAAAACCTTAGGGTTCATGGTTAAAGTTCGTGCAATGCCAACTCTTTGCTTTTGCCCACCGGAAAGTTGGCTTGGTTTGCTGTTTGCAAATTTAAGCATTTGAACTTGCTCCAAACATTTTTCTGCTCTTTTCTTGGCATCTTCGGGCTTTTGCTTCAAAACTTTAATGGGGCCAATCATGCAGTTTTCAAGAACACTCAAATTGTTAAAAAGATTAAACTGCTGGAAGACCATTCCCACGTTCGAACGGTATTTATCAACATTATACCCTGCTTTTAAAATATTGTGCCCTTCGTAAATTATCTCCCCGGAATCTGGCCTTTCAAGCAAGTTAAGGCACCTTAGAAAAGTCGATTTACCGGAACCTGAAGGACCGATTATGCAAGAAACATCTCCTTCTTTTAAGGTGTAGTTT
>CAKVDR010000036.1 GCA_934726435.1 uncultured Eubacteriales bacterium | reverse complement strand
GTGGGGATGTCTCTAATCGGCGTTATAACAGGCGAATTTTTGGTTTCAGAAGCAGGAATAGGCTACTTGATAGTTTATGGCGGGCAAGTTTTCAAAATGGACCTTGTGATGGTGGGAATAATAGTTTTGGCCGCTTTGGCGTGGGTGATGTATGCGCTTGTGCAAAAATTTTCTGAAGTTTTCTTGAAAAGCAGGCGGTAACTCATTTTAGCCGAGTTTCATATTATGATTAGTGAAATATTATAAGCGCTGAAATTTCAAATGTTTACAAATAGCGGCGGTAATAATTTCAAAGGACAGGAGAGTTTTAAATGAATAAAAATATTTTTGAAATGAAAGCAAGGGAATATGGTATAACGCCAATTCCGGAAGATGCAACTGTTGCAATGGCTTATGTTCCTTATCAAATGAGCGAAGGGCTTGAAGTTTTTAGCCCTGAAAGGGGAATTTGCGCAGGAACGATGTTCCCGGAACTTGACAAACCATTTACTCCTTGTGGATGCGGAGGCGAGAAGAAATGAGCGAAAGGCAAACGTTATTAAGGAGAATTGCTGCTCTTGATTTTGCTGTGGTTGAGCTTAATCTTTACATGGATACTCATCCTTTTGATTTAGAAGTAAACGAAAAGATAAACAGCTACAAGCGCAAATCTAAAGTTCTTAAAGATGAATACACCCAAAGATTCGGCCCGCTCAGCTCCAGCTCGAAAGAAAAAAATCGATGGGGCTGGATTTCTGATCCGTGGCCTTGGAACACAGAGAAAGGGGAATAATATGTGGGTTTATGAGAAAAAACTTCAATATCCGATTAATATTAAAAATCCAAACCCGGCACTTGCGAAAATCATAATAACGCAGTATGGAGGACCACATGCCCGAAAGATATATTTATTTGATTATAAGAGAAAAATCGTTGAGCTTTTCAGGGTTTGAAGAGAAATAATTTGAAATACGATTTTTTAAATTTTTTAAAATCAGGCTTTTTTCTTTGGGTGACAGCTCACTTAAAAACTTTTCTTCACCGTTTTTTAAAATCACTTTTGAGGGCAAAATTTTTATTTCTTTCAAACAAAGTTTCCTTTCATTAGTAGTTTTACTAATTTTATTAAATTCAAAATCTTTAATATTACTAAAAATCTGTAAATAGTGTTATTTGAATATTGATTTGTTGAAAAAAATGTTTAAATTGTGGAAAAAGTCAAATTTAAAATACAAAAATATTTGAGTATTGACATTAGTTAATTTTTATGTTATCATATCGTAGCTTGGGGCTCGTTGGTCAAGCGGTTAAGACACTGGCCTCTCACGCCGGTAACATGGGTTCGATTCCCATACGAGTCACCAAAATTTAATAAAAATTTAATTGACAATGTTTTTGCGCAGTTGTATAATCTCATTGTAAACGGTTAAGATAATTTCAGTAGGAGAATTTAAGTATGCCAGCTAAGTTTTTATCAGTTAAGGATTTGGAACTTGAAAAAGTTGTAGGCGGACTTAGATTTGAAGAAAGTGATGATAGCTGTTTACGTAAGATTATTGTTTCAGATGAGGAATATAGATGTATTAAGTCTTTAGGCTATTCTTGTGATCAGGTACTTACTGCTGAAGATGTAAGCTCTATAAGATCACGTTTTCTCAGGCTTGGTTTTTTAAAAAAAGGTCAGATGAAACTGGCTCAAAAGTTCTCAGCTGGAATAGGTTGCAATAATGATTGTGTAAAGCTAGTTGTTGTTAGTTTTTAAAATTGAATATTCCTCCTTAGCTCAGTCGGTAGAGCATGCGGCTGTTAACCGCAGGGTCGTTGGTTCGAGTCCAACAGGGGGAGC
>CAKVDR010000035.1 GCA_934726435.1 uncultured Eubacteriales bacterium | reverse complement strand
GTGCAAAAGAGCTTTGGAGATACGAAATATCGTAAGCCAAAGCATATCGAAAAAAATATGTTTTCAGGCTTTCTAAAATGCTCAGATTGCGGGGCAAATTTAAACTACAAATATACTCACGATAATCCTGCTAATCATTATTTCTCGTGCAGAAACAGCAGAGCCGGAAACGGACTTTGCAAGAAAACGCACCACATAAGAGTTGATGTTATTACAAACTTAATAAAAAATGACATTGCCAACATAGTAAAATTTGCAAATGAATTTGAAGACGAATTTGTAAAAATAGTTGTAGACGAAGACTATAAACGAGTGCAAGCCACCCAAAGAAAAAACTTTTGGGCATTTGTCAGAGGAAAGATTTTTAAAACTGTCCGGGAAATACGAGGAAGAACAATTTGAGCTTAAAGCAAAAATCAAGAATATGAAAAAAATAGTAGCCGAAGAAAAAATGCACGAGCTCAACGCCAACGGATTTTTAAAAATTGTCAGGAAGTATTCTGAAGTAGAGGAATTAACGCTTGATATTTTACAAGAGTTTATTGATAAAATTATAGTTCATCACCGCGAAGAAGTTATGGGAGAAACTATCCAACAAATAGAGATTTATTATAAAATGATAGGCCATGTGGAGATACCACATATAAAAAAATCAGAGCGTCAAAACTTAATAGAGAATTTCGGACGCAAAAAAGAAGAACGTATTGCTTAAAACAATACATTCTCCGCCCTTATAACATTGAGTAGTTATGAGAAATATTTATGCCCCTTATAACTACTCAGCATGGTCGAGGTGACAGGACTTGAACCTGCGGCTTCCACGTCCCGAACGTGGCACTCTACCAAACTGAGCTACACCTCGAAGTTATATTTAACTTGGCTGCGGAAGAAGGATTCGAACCCTCACAAACAGAGTCAGAGTCTGCTGTGCTACCGTTACACCATTCCGCAAAATCATCTTACTCGCTTATTTTATCAAAAAACAATTTTCAAGTCAACACAAAATTTTAAAACTCTTATCTATTACTGCTTTTAGAATAAAATTTTAAATCGAGGCATAAAAATATTAGTGCTTAATTGCGCTAAAAGATATTTCAAAAGGAGTAATAAAATGAGGGTTATTTCAAAAAAAGGAATTTTAAATTTTTCTCTTGATGTTCTTTCAATGCTTTCGCTTTTCACTGCAACTTCGTGCATTATCCTGAAATCTGTGCACACAAAACCGATTTGCACGCCAGAAGACTTCGATGTTTTTGCAGTAAAAACTATTTTTTCAAGGGGAAGTGCAGGGCTAAATATTTTTAAGCCGTTTTTAAAATCAAATGCAATTGAAAATAATTCAAATTCAGCAGAAACAAAAAAGGAAGAAAGTAATATTTCGCCGAAAAATGAAGATAATAAAACTGAAGCTGAAGAAAATTCTCAAATTCAAAATATACAGCTCGACAATAGCGGTGTGAAATTGCCTGAAATCCCCGATGGAAAAGAAGAAAGCCACACCGAAGATGAGAAAAAATGCCGAGTAATTGAGAAAAGTATTTCAGGAGGAACAAAGTGCGAGAATTTTTATGTCAAAAACACAACGGGTCAAGACGTTGACTTAAACAGTTATTTGAAAAAGGATCCCGCTATTGAAATAAAAGAAACAAACGAGCCGCAAGTTTTGATAATGCACACGCACACTTCGGAATCATATCTTCAACAAGACACAGGATATTTCTATGAAAATTTTTACCCAAGGTCTCTTGAAAATAGTAAGAATGTTACTGCGGTGGGCGAGATGATAACGCAGGTTTTGAAAAATCACGGTATAAACACCATCCACAGCACGGTTTACCACGATAACCCCAGCTACAACGGTTCTTACTGCCGTGCTGCCCAAACCATCAAGGAAACTCTTGAAAAATACCCTTCAATTCAAATGGTAATTGATATTCACAGAGACAGCATGGGCAATAAAGAGCTTGGCAAAGTTAAACCTACGTTTACTTACGACGGGAAAAAGTCTTCTCAATTAATGATAATTTGTGGCTGTGACCCTGATGGTAGCGTGGGATTCCCTAACTGGGAGAAAAACTTATCCCTCGGGCTTAGGCTGCAAAAATATTGCGAAACGCTCTTCCCGGGCATTACAAGACCGCTTAATTTTTCAAAAGTTAAATACAACGAGCACTTAACACCTGGTTCGCTTTTAATCGAAGTTGGAAGTGATGTTAAC
>CAKVDR010000034.1 GCA_934726435.1 uncultured Eubacteriales bacterium | reverse complement strand
GTTTTCACTTATTGATCTCGATTCTTCTTGTGCGAGTGAGCTCATAATCGTTATGATTAGCTCACCTTTGGAATCAAGCGTATAAATTTTTTCTTTCTCAAAGTAAACCTCCACACCTTTTTCCTTAAGTTTTCTAACAGTTGTGAGAGTGTCGACCGTGTTCCTAGCAAATCTTGAAACTGACTTTGTAATAATAAGGTCTATCTTTCCATCAAGCGCATCTTTTATCATTATGTTGAATCCATCACGTTTTTTGGTGTTGGTCGCACTTATACCTTCGTCAGTATAAACCCCAGCAAATTCCCATTCACTTTTTGACTTTATATATCTTGTGTAATAATCGACTTGTGCTTCGTAGCTTGAAAGTTGTTCTTCGTTATCTGTGGACACCCTTGCATATCCTGCTGTTCTTCACTTAATAGGTGCCCGTATTGAGGTATTTGTAAATAAATTAAGCGTTGCCGGAATTACAGTTACTGCTCGTGCCATGTTCACTTTGTGTCATCCTTTCTTGTCGCACTTTAGCCATTTGTTTCATTTCTTCAGTCCAAGAATCTCTCCTTGAAGGGTATTCCCACGTTCTCAAGACTTCATCACCGTAATTAAGAATAAATTTAAGCTTACCCTTGCTTGGAACAACGATTTTACTTACTTTGTTTTTGAATATCTGTTCATCGAACTTTGCAATTCCGAGTGTCTCACAAGATAGTTTTTCGAGAATTTCTTCAGGGATTATACTCGAAGGGCAGTACTTTTTACCGTAGGAATTAAAAGTAGAACATATCCATATCGGCTTTTCATATTTCGTGCCACTTCCAGCAATTTTCCTTCTGTAGTTTTTACCACAAATCCCACATTCTATTTTGCTGGTAAAAATATATTCTTTAGTTCCGCTAGTAGGTTTGTAATGATTAGCTCTACAATTTATTTCTTTTTGCACTTTTTGAAAAGTATCAACATCAATAATTGCTTCGTGGTTACTCTCTACATAGTACATTGGCAATTCACCTTTGTTTTGGCATTGCTTTTTGCTAATGTGATCAACGATAAAAGTCTTTTGAAGCAGTAAATTGCCTGTATATTTCTCATTTCTAAGAATTCCCCTAACCGTGTTTTCACGCCAAAATCTTACATAAACAGTAACATTTGAGCAGTTATTTGAAACGTTTTGTGAGTTCTGATTTATTGTTATGTTGTATTTAACGTGCGTATTACTTGTTGAAAATGTGCTTGATGTTCCCAAAATTTCACCTCATTTATTAAATGTGCTATAATATCAAATATAAAAATTGAAACTAAAAAGGAAGAATTAATTTATGCAAAAATGCACGTGTCGTACCCCGTTCCTCCACATTAAACATAAAAAAACTAAATTATGGAAACCTGAATACTTGAAAGAAGAAAAAGTCTTAAAAAGTGTTTTGAAAGATTATGATGTTGACATTTTATATATGGGAATTTCGGAATATAGCGACGGTACTAATAATTTTCCCATTAAAATAGCTATTGGTTTTGAAGACCATGAAAACGAAAAAGAAATAATTAAAATTTTGCAAACATTGGGATATTACTATGCCGACCTTAATTCGGATCATCCTGACGTTTTTAAGCTTTTGACAAAATTCCGTAATAACATTAAGTACTCTGATGAAACACATACTATATTTCTTCAATGTAAGCACAGTGTACTGTGGAAAAATCCTAATAATGTATTGTGGGAAAATCTTGTGATGATGTCAGAACCACTATACGAAAATAGAATCAAAGAAATATTGAAGAAACGCTCATAGAACTCAATAAAATAATTTTATAAATCACAGAAATATTTACTTTATTTTTTTGAATGATAGATTCCCGCTTGAACGAGGATAAAAAGCAAAATTTCCTAACTGCAAAGAGTTAAGAAATTCCCCGTCTGTAATATAAAGTTTGTTATCGGTCATATATGCAACTTCGATTCCGTTTTGTAAAAAAGAAATTTTATCATTACTTATTTTTAGCATAAGATTGTTATTAACTTCACCCAAGATAATGTCACCGTCAACAAATCGAATATAACGGATTATGTTATTAAACTGCTCCGCAGAATTTGCGTCTAAATTATTTATGAGTTCCGTTAAATTACTAAACTGATAAGTAAAATCTTCATTTGTTTGTACGAACTGAGTTGAAACATTGCTTTTATATGTTTCAAAATCTGTAATCTTGGTGTAAAGCTCGGAAACTTGCAACATTATAGCTGAAGCATTTTGCTCAAAAGCTGAACTGTTTTCGATTGTTTCGTTAGCTATGTCTGTAATGCTACCGCTATTTATATATCCACGCTCAATTCTATCAACACGGGTGATAATATTATCCGTGTTTTTCTTGTTTTCCAAAACTTTATCCGTAAAAGTTAGAGATGATTTATTAAGCTCGATTGTTGTAGCTTGCGGATTTTTCATATCAACAGATATTTTTTGCAAAAGGTATAAATCATCAATTCCGTGCGGGCTA
>CAKVDR010000033.1 GCA_934726435.1 uncultured Eubacteriales bacterium | reverse complement strand
CTTTTGGAACGATATTATTGTGTATGGTCAAATTTGACAAACGAGCCGTTTCATTATAGAATTAATGCGGAAATTTTGAAGAAAAGGAGGCTAATATATGGATAATCGACCGATTGGTGTTTTTGACTCCGGCATAGGGGGGCTCACTGCTTTAAAGGCGATACAAGATATTATGCCTCATGAAAATGTTGTTTATTTCGGTGACACCGGCCGCATGCCTTACGGCGATAAAAGCAAAGAAACTATTATAAGTTATACGCATGAAATTGCAGAGTTTTTAAAAGGTTTTGGAGTTAAAGCAATTTTGGCTGCTTGCGGAACTGTTAGTTCTTATCTTCCATGCGTTAGTGAAGAAATCTTTGGAGTTGTGAAGCCTGCTTGCGCTGCTGCGGTGAAAGCGAGTAAAAACAAAAAAATAGGAATTTTGGCCACAAGTGCAGCGATAAAGAGCGAATCGTATTTAAATGAGCTTAAAAAGATGTGCAGTGATGCCGAGTATTTCCCGAAAGCTTGCCCGCTTCTTGCCCCGATGGTTGAGCATGGGAACATAAATTTTGAAAATGAATTTTTAAGAAAAACTCTGCACGAATATATCTCTCCGCTTGAAAAAGAAGGGGTAGACACTTTAATTTTGGGTTGCACGCATTACCCGATTTTGCTGCCGGTCATTGAAAGAATGTTCGAGGGCAAGTTTAATCTCATAGACCCTGGCAAAGAATCGGCAAAAGTTCTTAAAAAGCACTTGGAATCAACCGAAATGAGTTCAAACAAAACGCAAAATGGTTTTAAAAAATTCTTTGTTAGCGGTGATGAAGCGGAATTTGCAAAAAGCGCAAAACTTTTTTTAAAAACGGATATTTCAGAAAATACTAAAAAAGCAAACTTAGCCAAAGGAGGAGATTTAAATTAAAGAGGATTATAGAATAACGGTGAAATCGTCTTCTTTAGACGAAAATATTGAAGCTGTTTACTTTGGAAATTACACTGTTAAAGATGGAAAAAAATACATAATATATAAAGAATACGAAGAAGGCAGCGCCCAAAATTACTCACTTTGCATTATTAAAGTTGAAAATGAAAATAAAGTTACTTTGACTAAAAATAAAAAAAACCAAACTAAAATAATTCTTGAAAAAGCGGTGCGCCATTACAGCCCATATTACACTGACATCGGCTCGATAACCCTCAGCGTTTACACCCACGGCATTGAGGATAGTCTCTCGGAATTTGGCGGTGAGCTTGGCGTTAAATATTCAATCAGTGTGAATGGCTCGCTTGTTAATAACATTGAAATCACGGTGATGGCCGAGAAAATTGAAAAAAAGCAGGAGGACTAACAGAGTGTATATATTTGAAAAAGCGATAACGAACATAAAAAATGCAATAAAAAACGTTTTAAAAGACTATGATGTGAAGGATTTCGACGTTGAAATTCCTTCCGACGAAAAACACGGGGATCTTTCTTCAAACGTTGCTTTGCTTTCGGCGAGGGTTCTTAAAATGGCGCCGATTAAAATAGCGCAGATGATAACTTCGAACATCGGAGAGGTTGAATATGTTGAAAAAATTGAAATTGCCGGCCCGGGATTTATAAATTTCTTTCTTTCGAAAAATTATTTTGCAGATGCTTTAAAAGAAATTGAAAAATGCGGCAAAACTTACGGCGACAATTCAAGCGGAAAAAATAAAAAAATAATGATTGAATTCGTTTCGGCTAACCCAACAGGCCCGATGCACATGGGCAACGCTCGCCTTGGTGCACTTGGGGATTGCCTCGCTGAAGTTCTTAAATCCTCGGGTTATGAGGTTTTCAAAGAATTTTATGTTAACGATGCTGGAAATCAAATTGAAAAATTCGGAATGTCTTTGGATGTTCGTTACAGGCAGATTATTAAGGGTGAAAATGCAGTTCAAATGCCCGAAAATGGCTACCACGGCGATGATATTAAAGAGCTTGCGCAAGAATTTTTTGAAATAAATGGCGATAAATACATTAATGCGGAAGAAGCTGAAAGAACCAAAGCGCTTGTCGATTATGCGCTCCCGAAGAACATAAAAAGAATGCAAACCGACATGGAAAAATATAAAATCATTTATGATAATTGGTTTTATGAAAGCAAGCTTCACAGCGAAGGCAAGGTCGCGCAGGTTATTAACATAATGAAAGAAAAGGGCATCACTTATGAAAAAGATGGCTCTTTGTGGTATAAAGCAACTGATTTCGGAAGTGAAAAAGACGAAGTTTTAGTCCGCAAAAATGGTATTCCTACTTACTTCGCGGCTGATATTGCTTATCATTACAACAAGTTCGTTACAAGAGGTTTTGACATTTGCATCGATATTTGGGGTGCGGATCACCATGGCCACGTTGAACGTATGAAAGGCGCAATGGAAGCTCTTGGAATCGACAGAAATAGGCTACATGTTATTTTAGTTCAGCTTGTAAGGCTCATTAAAGATGGTGAACCTGTTAGAATGAGCAAAAGAAGTGGCAAATCAGTTCAACTTTCGGATTTACTTGATGAAGTTGGAACAGATTCTGCAAGATTTATTTTTAACACCCATGAAGCTTCTTCGGGAATGGATTTCGACCTTGACCTTGCAATTGCGAAGGATTTCCAGAACCCCGTTTATTATGTTCAATATGCTTACGCCCGAATTTGCAGCATTTTTAGGGGTGCAAAAGATAGGAATTTTAATCTTGAAACCGCTGATTTGAGCCTTCTAACTCATGAAACTGAAAAGAAACTCATTTCTTTCTTAACGACTTATCCTTCTGAAGTTTTAAGAGCGGCAAACAGTTATGATTCAACTAAAATAACAAGATTTGTTATAAATTTGGCAGGACTTTTTCATAAATTTTACTCAGCTTGCAGGGTTGTCACCGAAGATGAAAATTTAAGCACAGCAAGGCTTTATCTTTGCGATTGCGTAAGGATTATGATTAAAAATATATTAGACATGATGAAGGTTAGCACACCAGAATCAATGGAATAATCAGTCACCCTTTTATAGGGTGATTTTTATATGCTCAAATAATATAAATTATAAAAAATATATTAAATTAATTATAATTATTGACATTTTGGTTTATGTTACATAAAATATAAGATGTTGGGTTGTGAGAATTTAGAAAGAGAGGGTTACTTATGAATTTGGGTGAAATCTTAAAAAACAAAATTTATCGAATAGCAAAGGAAGCTGATAAAAGTCTCTACGTGAATAAACAAATAAATTACCTTGAAAACAGTAAGGACATAGACTATCAAGGAACTCGTAAACATG
>CAKVDR010000032.1 GCA_934726435.1 uncultured Eubacteriales bacterium | reverse complement strand
GATGTTAACACCTTGAAAGAATCTTTACATACGGGTTTCATGCTTGGAACTTCACTTTCGAAAATGCTTAATGATCTTAAAAAATAAAGGAAAGGAGCAAAATTTTGAAACGATATTTTTTTATGTCAATGACTTTTTGCTTCTTTATTTTAGTGCTCATCATGGGTCTTTCGATTGTTGAAAAAAATGGTCAAAGTATGATTTCAGGTGAGGATTTTTCTTTTATTTCTTATAATATTCAAAAAGATAAACCAAAATTTTTAAAAATTCATTTTATGGGACAAGATTTTATTTTTAATTTTAAATAAAGGTGCTATAATAATCTTTAGCACCATGCAAGATGCAAAGTTACACCACAAAGGAGTATTCAAAATGAACAATTTATCTAATATCAAGTCTGCTCACTTCATAGGGATCGGAGGTTCGGGGATGTTCCCGCTTGCGCAGATAATGCAGTCTTTCGGGGTTAAAGTCACTGGCTCAGATACATATGAATCCGATACACTTGAAAAAGTAAGAAATCTTGGAATAAAAGTTAGCATTGGCCAAGATGCGAAAAACATAGAAAACCCAGATGCCGTGGTTTATTCCGCCGCTATAAAAGAAACCAACCCGGAAATAATCACTGCTAAAGAAAAGGGCATAAGCCTCATTAAAAGAAGCGAACTCATGGGCATGATTTTTGAAAAATATGAAAATTCCATCGGAGTTTCGGGAACTCACGGCAAAACGACCACAACTTCAATGATAACCACGATTTTGATTGATGCAAAAAAAGACCCTACTGCAATAATTGGCGGAACACTTTTGAAAATAAATTCAAATTGCAACATCGGCAAGTCGGATATAATCGTTGGTGAGGCGTGCGAATACGTTGATAGTTTCCTTTGCCTTAACCCGAAAATTTCGGTAATAACTAACGTTGACGAAGACCATCTTGATTACTTTAAAAACTTTGAAAATATCAAAAAATCTTTCAAAAAATATGCCGAGCAAACTAAGGCCCTTGTCGTTGCAAACGGCGATGATGAACCCGCAAAAGAATGCGCAAATTCCTGCAAAGGCGAGAAAGTTTTTTTTGGTCTTTCACCTGAAAATGATTTTTATGCTGCAGAAATTAATTTTTCAAAGCGTCAATGCGCTTCGTTTAGCGTTTTTAACGGCAAGGAAAAACTTGCAGACATCACTTTAAATGTTCCCGGTAAACACAATGTTTACAATGCTCTTGCTGCATTTTGCGTTTGCTTTAAACTCGGTGTGGATGCTAAAACCATAAGCGATTCCCTTGAAAAATTCGGCGGTGCTCACAGGCGTTTTGAAATTTTAAAAGAGAAAAACGGCATCACTGTAGCGGATGATTTCGCTCATCACCCAACAGAAATAGAAACAACTTTGCAAGCAGCTTCAAAAATGGGCTTTAAAACCGTTTGGGCTATTTTCCAGCCGCATACTTTTTCAAGAACTTTCATGCTTCTTGATGATTTTGCAAAAGCTCTTTCGATTGCGGATAAAGTTATTGTTTCTGACATTTTGCCTGTTAGGGAAGTGAATACTTACGGCGTTAAACCAACTGATTTAACCGAAAAAATAAGCGGAAGCATGCATATTCCTACTTTTGAGCAAATTTCACAATTCGTTCTTGAAAATGCAAAACCCGGTGATTTGATTTTAACGCTTGGCGGTGGGAATGTTTATAAATGCGCAAATATGATTGCCGAAAATTTGTAAATCATATTGACAACCAAGCCAGAAAATAATAGTATAAACTAAAAAATTAGAAAGGTGATTTGCAAAAACATGGCTATAGAATTTGAAAAAAGCAACACTAAAATCAACTTGATGAAAGCATTCGCCGGAGAGAGCCAAGCAAGGAATCGCTACACTTTTTCGGCTTCTCAGGCTAAAAGAGACGGCCTTGCTATCGTTGAAAAAATATTTCTTTTCACTGCTGACCAAGAAAAAGAACACGCAAAACTTTTTTATGGCAAATTAGCTCCTCTTTGTGGCGAAGGCATTGAGATTCAAAGCAGCTTCCCGGTTAATACATATAAAAACAGCGTGGACCTTCTTAAATGTGCAGCTGCGGGCGAATATGAAGAATACGGCGACGTTTACAAAGCTTTTAGTGAAGAGGCTAAAGCTGAAGGTTTTGAAGAAATTTCGAAACTTTTCCATAATGTGGCGCAAATTGAAAAGCTCCATGGTGATAGATTTAAAAAACTGGCAGATTTAATCGAAACAGGCCGCCTTTTTGAATCCGAAAAAGAGGAAAGATGGTTTTGCCTTAACTGCGGTAACATTCATTATGGTAAAACTGCGCCGCTTAAATGCGAAGTTTGCCAGCATCCTCAAGGATATTTCATCAGTCAGGATTGGATTTTAATTTAATTACATAAAAAATTAAAGGACCTTCTGCAGGTCCTTTTTTAGTTTAAAATTAAACTATATCAACTTTAACTTCCCATAGCTTTTTGTTTCCGGCGGTTAACTTTGTGTCAGATAAAATTTCTTGTAAATCTTCTCTGCCCATGTCATGCATGTTTATGGTTTTATTTTTACCGACGATTCCGGCTTTTTTAAGTTTATAATATTCTTTCCAAGTTAGGTAAATAGAATCTACTTTTGCTGGAATTTTTTTATCAGTGGTGTCTAAATGAAGCTTGGCGCCTCCTGCTACTTTTTCTATGTCATCGTCCGAAATTTTTTGGTTTTCTATCTTTTCATTTTCCATAATTTTATTTCTCCTTTTTTTAATAGTAAATGTTTAATTCTTTTTCTAAGCCATCATATGATGTATTGCATTTGCTTTTTTTATTAAGTATGTTTAGTGCTTTTTCCAATTTTGATCGGCTAATGTATTCAAAATTTTCTCCTTTAATTTCTGAACGAGTGATGCAATCAGCCTTTTCGAGCATTTCGTACTCTTTTTTACTTAATTTTAAACTATCGACGGTCAAGGAACCATATGGGGTGATACTGCCTGATGGTGCATATCCTCCTGCTACGTTTTCCATTTTGCCTTCGTCGATTTTTTGGTTTTCAAGTTTTTCATTTCCCATGATTTTTCCTCCTTTTTTATTTTTACTATTTTTATATAAATAGCATACAAACATTATATATATATATATATATATTGTCAATAGCTAATAAAAAATTTTCCAAAAAAAGCTAAAGGACCCATGAAAGGTCCTTCTTTATTTGTCTTTACTACCGGAGTCATACAATTCGAGTTTAACTTCCCATGGCTTTCTCTTTCTTGTGGTCAATTTTGCTTTAGAAATAATATTATTTAACAAACGTTGGCCATCACTCCTTGAAAGCTGCTTACTTATGTCTATACGAGGAGTCTTATCCATGTCAATAG
>CAKVDR010000031.1 GCA_934726435.1 uncultured Eubacteriales bacterium | reverse complement strand
GCTTACCGTCAATCAAATATTCAACTTTATCTATGCCGATATCTCTTTGCGGCAAGCCGATTTGATAGTTTTGTGCGGTTGCGGCTTTGGCAAGATTTGAAAAAAAGCATAAAAAGCATACTATTATAGCTAAAACTGGACCATAATTAAGAATTTTATTTTTTTTAAACAACATATCTTAAAACCTCCAAGTTTATTGTTTCTTTCTATTTATTATAAGTATACTTATTTTATAAAATATTTCAAGATATTTTAGCATTATTCTATATTATTTTTAAAACTTAAACTGTTTTTAAAAGGAGATTTTTTATGAGCGAAATGTTTCCTAAAAATAAAAATTTCACGCATTTTAACAGAAAATTTTTGATAAATAGTCTTGTGAAGGAATATGATTTTCTTTTTTCAGGCAAAATTGGCCAAAGTTTGTGTGGCAGAAGTATAGATTTTATAAGGCTTGGGAACCCTAATAAGTCGAATTTGTGGGTTTGCGCTCACCACGGCATGGAGTGGCTAACTTCGATGGTCGTTTTAAAATTTTTGAAAGAAGTTTGCGAAAAAATAAAAAATAAACAGTGTTTTTGCGGGATAGACCTTGAAAAAAAGTTCGATGAAAAAGGCCTTGTGATTATTCCTTGCCTTAATCCTGATGGTGTGGACATTTCTCTTCAAGGATCAGCCGCTGCAGGGAATTTTTACCGTTTTGTTGAAATGTCATGCCGCGGGAAAAGCAAATTTTGGCAGGCTAATGCAAGAGGAGTGGACCTTAACCACAATTACAGCGCTGGATGGAATGAACTGCATAAATTGGAAATTAAAAACGGAATTGTCAAACCATGTTCAACGAGATTTGGCGGAGCACGGCCTCTTAGCGAACCCGAAACGATTTATCTGACTAATTTTTGCAAGAAAAATAATTTTTCAAGTGCCATTGCTTTTCACAGTCAAGGCGAAGAAATCTACTGGGATTTCGGCCCTAAAACTCCCAAAAATTCTCTTGAAATCGCTGAGATTTTAGCAGTTGCTTCAGGTTATACGGTCAGTAAACCCGAGGGTCTCGCTGTGGGTGGAGGTTTCAAAGATTGGTTCATTGAAACTTTTGGCAAACCTGCTTTCACAATCGAGCTTGGCAAAGGGCAGAACCCTCTTCCGGCTTCGGATTTAGATTCCGTTTATAAAAAAGCCGAAAAGATGCTTTACATAGCTTCGTTTATCTAAACTTTTCTTGAATTCTTGAATGAATAAACTTTTTATGGTAAAATACTCTTGTTAACGAACAACGAAATGAGAGATATTTTATGAACATCGATGAAATATATAAATCTTGGGTTGAAAATGTTCATGTGCCTGAGATCCAAAGAGAACTTTTTAAAATAAAAGATAATCCTGAGGAAAAATATGAGCGTTTTTACAAGTCTTTGGAATTCGGCACAGCAGGCATAAGGGGAATAATGGGCGCCGGAACCAACAGAGTGAACGTTTACACTGTTGGAAGAGTCACGCAAGGATTTGCAAGTTATCTTCTTAAAAAGTTCAGGAATCCTTCGGTGGCAATTTCCTACGATTCAAGAATTCGCTCCAAAATGTTTGCATATCTTGCAGCAAAAATCATGGCAGCAAATGGAGTTAAAGTTAATTTGGTTTGCGAAACTCAGCCTACGCCGTTTTTATCCTTTGCAGTTAGGAAGCTTAGATGTAGCGCGGGAATAATGATAACTGCCAGCCATAACCCGAGCCAGTATAACGGCTACAAATGCTATGGTAAAGACGGTGCGCAAATTACCGAAGAGATTGCAAAAGAGATTTATTATGAAATATCTAAAGTTGATATTTTTTCAGGCGTTAAAAAAATGAGAATTCAGCAAGCTTTCGAGGAAAAGCAGATTGTGTTTATGAATAAAAACGTGGTTGAGGAATACCTTAATTGCGTTACGAATCAAAAAATAAATAACACTGATTTTTCGCACCTTAACGTTGTTTATACGCCTCTTAACGGTTCAGGCTGCAAGCTAGTTTGCAAAGCTCTTGAAATAATCGGAGTTAAAAATCTCAAAGTAGTTTCAGAGCAAAAATACCCTGATGGCAACTTCACGACTTGTAAGTTCCCGAATCCCGAATATTTAGAAGCTTTTAATTTAGGGATTAAATACGCGATGAATTCAAAGGCTGATATTATAATCGCAACTGATCCGGATGCTGACAGAATGGGCGTTTGCGCCAGGCACAAAGGAGAATATAAGCTCATCACAGGGAATCAAATTGGCATTTTGCTTTTTTACTACATTGTTAAAAAGAAAAGGGAGTTTATTGATTCTTCCGTCAGGCCTGTGGTTGTTAAAAGTCTTGTTAGTAGCAAAATGATTGATGCCATTGCAAAAAAAGAAAATTGTGAGGTCATAAGTGTTCCAACGGGCTTTAAAAATATAGCAAAAGAAATTGCTAAACTTGAATCAAACGGTAATCTTTCTAGCTATCTTTTTGGATTTGAAGAAAGCAACGGCTACCTAAGCGGAACTTACGCAAGGGATAAAGATGCCGTTTCAGCCACCGTTTTGATGTGCGAGGCCGCTGCGTATTTCAAAAGGAATAACCTCAGTTTGATAGACGCCTTAGCGAAAATAAGCGAAAGATACGGTCGTTACGGCGAGAAAAATTTGAGCTTTGAATTCAAAGGTTCTAAAGGCAAGGAAAAAATGGACAAGATCATTTCGAATTTTGAAAATTTAATTCCTGAAAGCATGGGCGTGGTTTCTGCTAAAAAAGATTTTGGAATGCTTGACTTAGAGCTTGAAAACAAAAATGAAATCGTTGTTCGCCCTTCAGGAACCGAGCCGAAACTCAAAGTTTATATTTTAGCTCATGAAAACGGCGAAAAAGAGCTTTTTGAGAAGCTTAATCTGCTTTCTGAAAGTATGGAAAAAATAATAAATGAATTTAGCGGTGAATAAAAATTGAAACTTAATGCATATGCTCCAGCAAAAATAAATTTGGGTCTTGAAATTCTTTCAAAGCGTCATGACGGTTACCATAATGTTGACATGATAATGCAGAGTATTAATCTTTTTGATGAAGTGACTTTAGAAGAAACTTTCGATGGAAAGATCTCGGTTTTTAACGAAAAAAACGCAAGTTGCCCGCAAAATGAAGACATTGCTTTCAAGTGCGCGGATTTGTTTTTTAAAGAAACGAAAGTGCCTTTTAGCGGAATAAAAATTCACATTAAGAAAAATATCCCCATAAGTGCTGGCCTTGCAGGTGGGAGCGCTGATGGTGCGGCTGTTTTGGCGCTTTTAAACCGTATGTATGATGAAAAAGTTTCTTTGAGCAGGCTTCTTAAAATGGGCGAGAAGGTAGGCGCGGATATTCCTTTTTGCATTTTGGGCGGAACGGCAAGGGCCACGGGCAAAGGAACTGAAATTAGGAAGATTCCTGCGTTTGATGGTTATTCCTTGGTGCTAACAAAACCTGGAATTTCCGTTTGCACTAAAAAGGCTTACTCGCTTTTTGACAGCGCTCAGATTAAAGAGTTTAAAAGCTTTGGAAAAATGGAAGAAAGCCTGAAAAACGCTGATTTTAGCGGTTTTTCGAGCAGCCTTTTCAAC
>CAKVDR010000030.1 GCA_934726435.1 uncultured Eubacteriales bacterium | reverse complement strand
GAATTAAAGACGGCGAAAAATCAAGGCTCACTCAGGAGTTTCAAGATAAACAGAACACAATCACAAGCGCTCTGATTGAAAGAATAGACGAAAAAACCGGCGCTTTCACGCTAAGAATCGGCAAAGCTGAATCAACTCTTCCGCAGAGCGAACAAATCGGCACCGAAAACGTTAAAGAGGGCGACCATATTAAAGTTTATATTTCTGAAGTAAGGTCAACCGAAAAAGGTCCGAAAATCTTGATTTCAAGAACTCACCCAAATTTTTTAAGAAAGTTGCTTGAAAGCGAAATTCCTGAAATTGCTGAGGGAATAATAGAAATTAAATCAATTTCAAGAGAAGCAGGCTCCAGAAGCAAAGTCGCTCTTTTGAGCCATGATGAGAACGTTGATGCAATTGGTTCATGCATAGGAGCTAACCGCGACAGAATAAACATTATAACAAATGAGCTCGGCGGAGAAAGAATCGACCTTGTTAAATACAAAGAAAACCCCGAAGAATTCATCGCTTCAGCGCTTGCTCCTGCGCAGGTAATAAGCACAATAGTAGACGAAGAAGTGCCGAACACCTGCAAGGTTATCGTTCCTGAAAACCAGCTTTCGCTTGCCATTGGTAACCATGGCCAGAACGTGCGTTTAGCAGCAAGGCTCACGGGATACAAAATAGACATTCACCCTGAAAACGCTGAAATTTAGGGGATGAAAAGTTTGAAAAACTTACCTGTAAGAACCTGCATAGGATGCGGAAAAAAAGACGAAAAATCAAAATTCGTTATGATCTCTCGCCCGCCGAAAAACAGCTTTGAAAATTCGCTTGAAGTTTCTGAAGGGAAAAACAAAAGTGGCGGCCGCTCGGCTTATATTTGTAAAAGTGAAGAATGCCTGAAAAAAGCAAGAAAAGCTAGGCGCTTGGAAAGAAGCTTTAAAAGCAAAGTTTCAAACGAAATTTATGAAGAAATCGAAAGGATAATAGCAAAATGAATGACAAATTTCTTTTGTTTTTAGGCCTTGCGAAAAAATCAGGAAATTTAGTTCTGGGCATGGACGCCGTTAAAGAAGGAATCATCAAAAAAAACATAAATTTGGCTTTAACCGCCAGCGATGTTTCAGATTCTTCTTTCGAAAAAATAAATCTTTTTTGCGAGAAAAATAACGTTAAAACGCTAAAAATAAACTACACTATGGATGACATTTATTCCCTCATTAATAAAAGGTCGGGCATACTCGGCATAAAAGACGCGAATTTTGCAAAAAAAATAAACAGTATGGTAGAAGAAAACTCAAATCAAACTAATGAGCAATAACACAAGGAGGAATTACATGGTTAAAAAATACAGAGTTCATGAAGTTGCAAAAGATTTCGGGATTCCAAGCAAAGATATAATATCACTTTTAAAAAATTATTTAGGTGAAGAAAAAAAGCACATGACATGCCTCACCGAGGATGAACTCAACATAATTTTTGAGCACTTCACCAAAAAAGGCGAAGTAAAATCTTTCGATGAATATTTCAAATTAACTAAAGAAACGAAAAAAGAAACTGCAAAACCTGCACAAAATAAGCAGCATTCTCAAAAACCGCAAGAAAAGAAAAAACAAGAAGCCCCAAAAAATAAATTCAAAGAAAAAATAATTTTAACGGGCAGCTCAACTTCTCAGGCTCCTGAAAGAAAAGAAAGAGTCGTAAACACAAGAACCGTTAACGTTAACATGGATAAATATAACGAAAAATACGACAGGATTGCTTCCGAAAGGGTTAAATCGGAGCACAATAACAGTTCAAACAAGCAAAAAATTAACCAAAAATCTCAGCAAAGAGGCAGAAAAGGCGCTAAAAGAGAAACAGAAGCCGAGAGACTTCGCCGCATAGCTGAAGAAAGAAAAGCTAAACCTTTAACAGTTTCGATTCCTGACGAAATAACCGTCGGTGAGCTTGCCTCTCGCCTTAAAGCAACTGCCGCGGAAGTAATCAAAAAATTAATGCTTCTTGGCGTTATGGCTTCAATAAACGACGTCATAGACTTCGACACTGCAAGTCTCGTTGCAATGGAATTCCACGCTAAAATCGAAAAAGAACAAACCGTTTCAATCGAAGAAATGATCATTGATTCGCACGAAGACAAAGAAGAAGATTTAGTCCCGAGAGCACCTGTAGTAGTGGTTATGGGTCACGTTGACCACGGCAAGACTTCGCTGCTTGATGCAATTCGTCACGCTGACGTAACTTCAACTGAAGCCGGCGGAATCACTCAGCACATCGGTGCTTACAGAATTTCAATAAAAGGAAGCGACATAACCTTCCTTGACACTCCAGGCCACGAAGCTTTCACAACAATGCGCGCAAGAGGCGCTCAAGTAACGGACATTGCGATCTTAGTAGTTGCCGCAGACGACGGAATCAAACCACAAACCGTGGAAGCAATTAACCACGCAAAAGCCGCTCAAGTTTCGATTATAGTTGCAATAAACAAAATGGATAAAGAAGGCGCAAACCCTGAAAAAGTTCTCCAACAATTGACAGAATACGGCATTGTGCCTGAAGAATGGGGAGGCGACGTGCCTTGCCTCAGAGTTTCTGCAAAGAAAAAAGAAGGCATCGACGAACTGCTTGAAATGGTTCTTTTAGTTGCTGAAGTTAAAGAGCTTAAAGCAAACCCGAACCGTGCAGCAAAAGGAACAGTAATCGAAGCACGCCTTGACAAAGGAAGAGGCCCAATCGCAACGATTTTGGTTCAAAACGGAACATTAAACACCGGCGACACAATAGTTGCAGGAACAGCATTCGGCCGCGTTCGTGCAATGACAAACGACAAAGGCGAAAAAATCAAAAAAGCAGGACCTTCAGTTCCTGTTGAGATAACCGGTCTTGACACAGTTCCAACCGGCGGAGACACTGTTAACGCTGTTTCAAACGAAAAGCTCGCAAAGCAGCTCGTTGAACAAAGAAGAACCATAAAAAAAGAAGAAATCTTTAATAGCCAAAACAAAGTTACGCTTGATAATCTTTTTGATCAAATGCAACTCGGCGACGTTAAAGAGCTTAAAATCATTGTTAAGGGTGACGTTCAAGGCTCAGTCGAAGCTGTTAAACAGTCTTTGGAGAAAATCTCAAACAATGAAGTAAGAGTTCATGTAATTCACGGCGCGGTAGGAGCTGTAAATGAATCCGACGTTATGCTCGCAAATGCTTCGAATGCTATCATAGTCGGCTTTAATGTAAGACCAGAACCCGCAGCACAAGAATCCGCCGAAAGAGAAGGCGTTGACATCAGGCTTTACAGAGTAATCTACGAATGCATCGAAGAAATCACAAGTGCAATGAAAGGTATGCTCGCACCAAAAATAAGAGAAGTTGACCTCGGAAGAGCCGAATGCCGCGAAACTTACAAGATTTCAAGCATTGGAACAATTGCAGGATGCCATGTTTTGAGCGGAAAAATAACAAGAAACTCAAAAATCAGAGTTGTTCGTGACGGAATAATCGTTTGTGAAAGTGAAATTGCTTCACTCAAGAGATTTAAAGATGACGTTAAAGAAGTAACGCAAGGCTACGAATGCGGAATAGGCCTCGTGAACTTTAATGATATTAAACTCGGGGATATTTTCGAAGCTTTTGTTATGGAAGAATACAGAGACTAGGCACTTTAAAGGAGCAGGAAAATGAATTACACTAAACAGCACAACTCAGAAAGCATAAAAAGAGAACTCTCGGCAATCATCAGAGAGCTCAAAGACCCGCGGCTGAGCAAGGGGTTCATTTCGATTGCTAAAATTGAAGTGACAAAGAAAAATTCCAGTTGCAGAGTGTTCATAAGTGCGCTTGAAGGATATGATTTTGCGGTTTCGGCCGTAAAATGCCTTCAAAACGCTTCAGGGTTCATCAGAAAAAGTCTTGGCGATCGCCTGAGTCTTAGGTATGTTCCGAGCCTCGTTTTCATTGCAACAAATTCAGCCGAACAAGGCGCAAATATCCTTAAAAAAATAAACGAAATCAGCAAAACCGCTCCCGCGCCCGATGAAGGAGGAATTTGAAAATTGAATTCTTTGGATAAACTCATTCAAGCGCTCAAAAGCATTGATAATGTTTATATAATTTCTCACATGTACCCTGATGGTGACGCACTGGGTTCGGCTTTTGTTCTTGGCCATGTGCTTCAAAAAATGGGCAAAAAAGCGGCGGTTAAAATAGCAAAAGACATGCCCGAAAAATTCAAATTCATGGAAAATTACGTTGTTTCTCAAGAATTTAAGCCGGATTACATCGTTTCGGTTGACCTTGCAAGCAGTTCTCTTGTGCAC
>CAKVDR010000029.1 GCA_934726435.1 uncultured Eubacteriales bacterium | reverse complement strand
TTATTCTTTAATCGTTGTTTAAGTTTCTTGGTTTTGGAATCCTATTTTTATTATGTTTAGGAGGGAATTTTGTGAAAAAATTATTTAGTAAAATAACTGCTGCAGTGATAGGTTTATTTACCGCTTGTGCACCACTTTGTGCTGCATATGGAGAGATATATATTGGTGATAGAAAAGCTTTTACATTTAGTAGTACTGATGAAAATAATAAATTTGAAATTAAAGGTATGGTAAATGGAGAAGAAGTCACTCATATATTCGAAGTAGTTGTTCCAAGTTCAGAGTATTATGAACAGAAATTTTTAATGTACAAATCTGGTGCGTTAGCTAGAGCCCTAGTAGGTCCAGAAACGTTTTATAATTTTTCGGGTAAAAATGATACTATGACTAAGGATGAGAGACGTCTACAACTGGTAAAAGTTAATGGTGTAAATACCTTCGACTGTATACCAACCAACGTCCAACCCGTGGCAAAAATTACTGATTATGGATGGTTCGGCCAGAAAAGAATAGCATATGGATATAACCCAGAAAAAGGAAAATTTTGTAATGAGCTCTTTAAATTGCGCTACTATGATCTTAAGCAGGAAAAATCGAGAACTCTTCTTAATGATTACGAAACCAAATATCATTCCGGCGCTGTAATAAAAATTAATGATAAAATTATAGGTAAAATAGTAGGTGACTACTTACCACCATGTGTTTTCTTGTATCTTATGGTGATAGGCGCAATAGAAGTATAACTATATTTTTCTAAATTTCCAATGGTTTCATTGGAGATTTTTTATTTCTAAAGTAAAAATACCACCTATTTTTTCAGGTGGTTATAATTTAATTAACCCCTATCTTTTCAGATAGGGGAAGTTTTTATTTGCATTTTGCTATTATTGCTGATTTCTTTCTTGCAGCTGCATTTTTGTGAATAATTCCTTTAGAAGCTGCTTGATCGAGCTTTTGAATTGCGATTTTAACTGCGTTTTCTTCTTTTGAAACAAGAGCATTTTTAACAAAAGTTCTAAGTGCAGATTTATAAGCTTTATTTCTTGCAGTTTTAATTTTTGTTACTTTTACTCTTTTCTTAGCAGATTTAATATTTGGCATTTATGTTCCTCCTTTGTTTTTTATCTTGAATTGCCAACAAATGCAAGTGCCACCGTTCCTGGGCCTGTGTGAGTTCCGATAATCGGACCAAGGTGCGTTATTGTAACATCAATGGAAGGGTTTTCGGCAGATATTTTTTCTGCAACATACTTTGCATCGTCAAGGCAGTCTGCATGCCCTACAAAAACTTTCTTATAACTAGAGTTTAAGCTTTCTATTTTTGAAGACATCAAATCTAAAACTTTCTTTTTTCCTCTTATTTTATCAAAAACATAGAGTTTGCCTTCTTCGTTCATGCTAAGCAGAGGTTTAACGTTCAAAATGCTGCCAACCACGGCTGTAGCTTGCGAAATTCGGCCTCCTCTTTTGAGGAAATAAAGGTCATCCACCGTGAACCAGTGGCAAAATTTTAGTTTATTTTCGTTCACAAAGCTAGCAACTTCATCGATCGTGGCGCCGCTTTTCTTTTTAAGAGCAGCGTAATAAACTAGAAGTCCTTGACCTATTGAAGCAGACACGGAATCTATGACTATAATCTTTCTTTCAGGATATTTCTCCGAAAGCTCTCTTGCAGCGATCCTTGCACTGTTGTTCATACCGCTCAAACTCAGCGGAAAACCTACATAAAGTATGTCTTTACCGTTTTCTAAATATCCGGAAAAGTAGCTTGAAAATTCTTCTACGTTTGTCTGCGATGTGAGTGACAAAGCTTTTCCACGAAGCAGATTATAGAAATTTTCCATATCGAAATCCTTGTCTATGCAAGGAGTATCGTTAACCATGTATTTCATGGGCAAAATTTCAACTTCTAAACTTTCTGCAATTCTGGAGGGCAAATCCGAAGCAGAATCCGTTATTAAAACATAATTACTCATAAGCATTTAAAACAAGCCTACAGTCTTATTTATCCACCTTTCAGGAAAAACTCGTAATGTAAATATGAAACTCAAAAAATTATCTCTTAGAGAATTGCGGAGCTTTTCTAGCTTTCTTAAGACCGTATTTCTTACGTTCTTTCATTCTAGAATCACGTGTTAAGAAGCCTGCTTTTTTGAGGCTGAGTCTGTATTTTTCTGAGTCGCATTCTAATAAAGCTCTTGCAATACCATGGCGGATTGCTCCTGCTTGACCTGCAACTCCGCCGCCTGTAACATTACAAATTATATCGAATTTGTTGTTTGTTTCAGTAAGGGCGAGAGGCTGACGAACGATAACTTTTAAAGTTTCAAGGCCGAAATATTCGTCTATGTCGCGTCCGTTAACTTGGATTTTTCCGCTGCCGCTGTAAAGTCTAACTCTTGCTACGGAGTGTTTTCTTCTTCCTGTGCCATAAAAAAACGGAGTTTTGTTATACATTATTTATTTCCCTCCACATCTGTCCAAACTTCAGGTTTTTGTGCTTCATGGTTGTGGTTGTTTCCAACAACTGTGCGAAGTCTTACGATTTGTTTGCGTCCGAGACTGTTGTTTTGGAGCATTCCTTTAACTGCGAGTCTCATTGCTCTTGCAGGATCTTTTTCCATAAGTGCATCGTATCTAATGCTTCTTAAATGGCCGATGTATCCTGTGTGATGATAGTGGTATTTTTGGGTAAGTTTCTTACCTGTGAGAACTGCCTTGTCGCAGTTAATGATGATAACGTGGTCGCCGCAGTCAACGTGAGGAGCAAACAATGCTTTGTGTTTACCGCGGAGTAAATTTGCAGCTTTAACTGCTACTCTTCCGAGTGGTTTTCCGGCTGCGTCTAAAATATACCATTTGCGCTCGATTGTTTGAGCAGTAGGCATGTATGTAGACATTTACATTCCTCCTATTTATTAAAAAAATTTCTAACTCTTAGATTTTATCACTTTTAGTGCGGGATTGTCAATAAAAATTTAATTTAAGTTTATAAAAGCTCTGTTTTTCTTTCGTTTTCTTTCGAATACATATGTTTTTCTCATTTTTGAATTTTACTTTTTGAAGAATGAAAAGCATTTATAATTCTTGACGATAAGGTTTTTTCAATTATAAGTTTTTTAACTTTTTCATCCGTCACAATTCCCCATGAAGGGTGGGCTTGGTGTTCAGTGCCTACAAAGCTTCTTTCAATGGTTTTGCGGTAATTATCGGGGTGGTTGTCCCAAAAAGGGATGTAGTTTCTAAGTTTACGTTTAATCTGGGATTTAAAAGATTTACCATTATTTAGAACGCCTTTTTCGAGCGCTTTTTTTGAAACCACGGCGCAGTTATTAAAGAAAAGAGAGTATTTCGATTTTTCGTAGTTTTTAATTTCATTTCGGTAATATTCAGTTGTTTTTGTGAAATCACCTTTGATATATGTGCCGAAAATGAAGTAACCGTCGCTGAAAGGCATTTGCTTTTCAATTTTTCTAACTTTATAAAGCCATTCATTGAATGCATCAATATTTTTCATGCAATTTGCAGGGACTTCCTTTTCGTAAGAAGCCTTGTTTCCCCAGTAAAAATAAAACCATTTTCCATTTTCATCTTGCGAAATAACTGACATATGCCCAGGGCATGAGGAAGACCTTTTAAAATTTATTACAACAGCGTCAGCATAGGCCTTTTGACTGAAAATAAAAGGAACAAACAAACTTAAAATTATTAGCAAATTAAATTTAAATCTTTTCATTTTCCTCCCCCTTTTATAATATTATTTTAACATAATTTTCAATATAATTCAAGCTATTTAATTTAATTGCGTTATGATGTATAATAATGTTTCAGGATAAAAATAAAGAGAGCGTGATTTAAATGAGTAAAGAGAAAAAAATGGTGGAAGAAATAACTTCCATGGAAGAAGATTTCGCAAAATGGTACACCGATGTTGTGAAAAAAGCCGAACTTATGGATTATTCATCAGTGCGTGGATGCATGGTAATTGAGCCTTACGGCTATGCTATTTGGGAAAATATGATGCATTTGCTTGATAAAAGATTCAAAGAACTTGGCCATAAAAATGTTTCAATGCCGATGCTTATCCCTGAAAGTTTGCTTCAAAAAGAAAAAGACCACATTGAAGGTTTTGCACCGGAGGTTGCTTGGGTAACAAAAGGCGGAAGTCAGGAACTTCAAGAGCCGCTTTGTATTCGCCCAACTTCTGAGACGCTTTTTTGCGATTATTATTCAAAGAAAGTTCATTCCTGGAGGGACTTACCGCAGCTTCTTAACCAGTGGTGTTCAGTCGTTCGCTGGGAAAAAACTTCAAGGCCGTTTTTAAGGTCAGTTGAGTTTCATTGGCAAGAGGGTCACACGATCCACGAAACCGCCGAAGAAGCAAAGAAAGAAACTGACCAAATGCTTGAAGTTTATGCCGAATTTTTTGAAAAGCACCTTGCAATTCCTGTTATAAAAGGAAGAAAAACCGAAAGTGAAAAGTTCGCCGGGGCTGAAACAACTTACACAATAGAAGCTATGATGCATGACGGAAAAGCGCTACAATCCGCAACGAGCCACTATTTTGGCGATGGTTTCGCAAAAGCTTTTGATATTACCTTCCAAGATAGAAACAACGAAAGCCAGCATGTTTACCAAACTTCATGGGGCAGTTCGACGAGAATGATCGGCGGGGTAATAATGACTCACGGCGATGACAGAGGCCTTGTTCTTCCGCCGGCAATTGCTCCTGTTCAGGTTATTATAATTCCTGTAGCTATGCATAAAGAAGGCGTTTTGGAAAAAGCAAACGAGTTGCTCGCAAGTCTTAAAGGTGTTTGCAGAGTTGAGATTGATGCATCTGAAAAGAGCCCAGGATGGAAGTTCGCTGAACATGAAATGAGGGGTGTTCCGCTTAGGCTTGAAATCGGCCCGAAAGACATCGAAAAAAATCAGTGCGTTATCGTGAGAAGAGATAACTTTGAAAAGATTGCAGTTTCGCTTGATTCTATTAAAGAAAAGATTCCGCAGCTTCTCAAGGCTGTTAGAGACGGAATGTATCAAAAAGCTTTGGAAAGAAGAAATAGCCTCACTTACAAAGCTGAAACTCACGAAGAATTCATGGAAAAATCAAAGCTTCCGGGATTCATAAAAGCTCC
>CAKVDR010000028.1 GCA_934726435.1 uncultured Eubacteriales bacterium | reverse complement strand
TATCACCTCCCGTCTTGTCAACACTTTTTCTGAATATTTTTTCACTTCGTTACTTTTTAACATTTTGTTTCAACATTATTACAAAAATGGCATCAATTTGCAATACACATTTTCGATTATCCTTCAAATTCTGCTTCCATTGCAGGATTTTGCGCAGAAATTCTTATTATATTTCCTTTATTGTTCAAAACGACCTCACATTCGCTGTTTTCAATCGTTCCTTTATATGTTTTTTCGCCTTCTTCTTCACTTTTCAAGTTAAAATTTCTTTCTTCGCTACTAAGAGCGTCCAAAATGTCCATAAAATACTTAACCGCAGCATTTTGCGGCAAGGGGTCTTTCATATATTGTGCTTGAAGGCCTCCTTGGGTTACTTCGAATTTGCCTCCATTACGCGAAATCGTAAAATCTTTCAAATTCTGCGGCGAAGTAAAGCTAACCGTGGTAAGACCCTCGGGAGAATGAAAAACTTTGAAACTATATTCAGTTTCTTGGGAAGAAATTTTAACGTTGCTTTCAATATTGGAATCAATTTTAGGAATTTGGCTATCCACTGCGTTTTGGCAGCCTGCAAGAAAAAAAGGCGCAGACAAAACACAAAACATAGCAAAAAATTTTTTCAAGAAATCACCTTACAATCCGAAATTCAAAAATATTTCCGGCAGCTTTCTTATAATATCCGTAGGAGTCATTGAAACGCTCGAATAACTTTCTTTGCAAAGATCTCCGGCCAAACTATGAATAAAAACCCCGCAAATTCCCGCGTCAAGAAGCGAGATACCCTGAGCTGCCAAAGAACCTATAATTCCCGCAAGAACATCTCCGCTGCCACCTTTCGCCATTCCAACGTTGCCCGTGCTACTGACAAATATATTCTCGTTTTCGTCGCAAATAACGGTTTTAGGGCCCTTTAAAGCTACTGTAACACCATAATTTCGAGCAAATTCACTTGCGCACTGAATTTTATCTCTTTTGATTTCTTCAATGCTAAGGCCGCTAAGGCGAGACATTTCTTTAAAATGCGGCGTTAGAATAATTTTACATTTAGATTCTTTCAATACATCTATATTCTGCGAAACGGCATTTATTCCGTCAGCATCAATAACCAGCGGAATCTCAGATTTTCTTATTATTTCATAAACAATCTCTCTCGTATTTTCATTAAGGCCAAGGCCGGGGCCCACAACCGCAGCCGTGCAGGAATTAAGCTCCGCTATCATTTCGTTTAAAGATTCATTAGTCATGAAACCTTCTTCATCTTCTCCTGCAATGAAAAATGTGGGTTCAAAATTTTCAATTTTCTTGTAAACCGAGGGCACAACACATGCTTTGATCGTCCCAACGCCGGTTTTTATCGCCGCATTTATAACGAACAAAGCCGCTCCGGGCATTTTTTTACTGCCACAAACCGCGAAAAGCTTGCCGAAATCTCCTTTGTGAAAATATTCACATCTTTTTGGGAGTTTATATTTAACCATTTCTTCAGTTACAAGACTCATGTATTGATATTTTTCCATGCTAAATTCCTCCTTAATTAATTTTTTTCGCACAAAACTACCGCCGAAGCATAGTTCTTCGTGTGAGTTAAGCTTACCGAGATATTAGCTATCTTACCGCTAAAAAGTTTTTTTGCGTTTCCTTTTAAAGAAATATAAGGCGCACCAAGGTCATCATGCAGAAGTTCGATTTCTTTTAGTTTAAAGCCTCTCAGGCCTGTTCCCATGGCTTTCGAAAAGGCTTCTTTAGCGCAGAACGCCGCCGCTATACTTTGGCAAGGGAAATTCTTTTCTTCAAAATAAAATATTTCTTCTTCGCTGAAAACAAATTTTAAAAAGCTTGGTCTTTTCATAGATTTTTCAATTCTTGAAATTTCAACCATATCAATTCCAACTGAAAACAAAAAATCACCCCTTAGCTAGAAAATTATTTTGCCATCATTGTTTTGAATTTTTTCAAGTTTCTCTTTTATTTTCGCAAATTCAGGCTCATCAATGAACTCAAAAAACTCACCTGCAAATTCCTGAGCTTTCTTAACAACCGGCATATCTTCAAATTTAGTCACCATTTTTATGTTCGGAACTCCGTGCTGGTTCACTCCGAAAAAATCCCCCGGGCCTCGAATTTCGAGGTCTTCTTGCGAAAGATAAAAGCCATCTGAAGAATTTTTCATTGCAGAAAATCTTCTTGCAGATTCTTTGCCTTTTGAATCCGAAACCAAAATGCAATAAGATTTTTTACTTCCGCGGCCAACTCTTCCTCTTAACTGATGAAGCTGCGAAATGCCAAATCTTTCGGCGTTTTCAATGACCATAACTGTTGCGTTCGGAACGTCTATTCCAACTTCTATAACAGTCGTGGAAATAAGCACTTTTATTTTTCCTTCAATAAACTCTTTCATTATAAAATCTTTCTCGGTAGGCCTCATTTTACCGTGGAGAATACAAACCTCTTCAGTTTTAAAACCATAGTCAAGAAGCATCTGCCTGCAAGTTTCAACGTCAAGAACGTCATTTTCGTTTTCTTCGATGCTGGCACAAACGATATAAACCTGTTCGTTATTTGAAATTGCATTGCTCAAAAAGCCGTACATTCTCGCGCGTTTATCAGTCGTAATTCTAAAAGTGTCAATTTTTTGTCTGCCGGGCAAAACAGAGTTTAAAACCGAAATATCAAGGTCGCCATAAACTATCATTGCAAGGCTTCTTGGAATCGGTGTAGCGGACATAACCAGCACATGAGGTGCGTCGCCCTTTTCGGCCAATTTTCCCCTTTGATTAACCCCGAATCTGTGCTGTTCATCAGTTATTATGAATCCCAAATTTTTAAAAACTAAATTATCTGAAATTATTGCGTGCGTGCCAACAACAATATCAGCAATTCCAAAAGCTGCATTTTCATAAGCATTTCGTTTAGCTTTAGCTCTCATCGAACCACAAATGAGCTCAGTTTTAACGTTTAAATCTTTAAAAAACTCTTTAAGCGTTTCAAAATGCTGAGTTGCCAAGAGCTCAGTCGGCGCCATGAAAGCCACTTGGTAGCCGTTTTTAACAACAGAATATGCAATTGCCGCGGCTGTAACAGTTTTGCCGGAACCAACATCACCCTGCAAAAGCCTGTTCATCGAAAGGCCTTGCATATCATTAAGGCACTCCGAAACAACTTTTCTCTGCTCATCAGTTATTTTAAAAGGAAGTTTCGCGTAAAATTCCTCGGAATAATCATTTTTAACCACAACTTTGCTTTTTTGCCTAGCCTGTTTTTTGAGCGATTTCATGCTCAAATGGTAAAAGAAAAACTCTTCGAAAATAAGACGTCTCCTTGCTGCCTCCAGCGACTCTAAATCGCTCGGGAAATGAATATTCCTAACAGCGAAAGAAATCTTGCAAAGATCTTTTTCTTTTAAAATTTTTTCAGGGAAAATATCGGTAGGGTAATTCTTCGAGACTAAATCAAAAGCGTTTTTAACAAGCGACGCAATTTTTTTCGAAGTAAGACCCTTGCAAAGCGAATAAACAGGAACTAAATCTTGGTTTGATTCTTTTATTTTCGGGGAAAGCATCTGGTATTTGCCGTTATTAACAGTAACAGCGCCAAGCAAAACATATTCACTGCCAACTTTCAACTTTTCATAAGAATATTTTGAATTAAAAAAAATGATTTCCAAACCATCCGTACCGTCAGAAGCGGCAAGCCTATAAATAAACCTACCGCTTTTTAACATTGAAGGAAAAAACTTCGAAATCACTTTAATTTTCACGCAGGAAATCTTCCTGCCTTTTGCAAATTGAATTGTAGTTGGGTTACTAAAATTTTCGTAACAGCGAGGGTAAAAATCAATCAAATCTTTAACTGTATTTATATTTAAACTCCGAAGAAGCAGCGCCGTCTTGGCGCCAACTCCTTTCAAACTCTCGATATCCATCAAGACCTCCAAAATTACTCAACCGACAAAATGAAATGATAAATAGGTTGCTGGCCATTTACTAAATTTATCTCGACCGCTCCTTTAAGCGATGTTTCAACCATGCTCTTAACCATTTGAGCCTGCTGAAGACTGATGCTCTCGCCATATATTATGGTAATGAACTCAGAATTTTTGTCAGCCATTGATTTCACGAGTTTAACTGCGCATTTAACAGGGTCTTTGCCGCTGAAAACGAGTTTGCCATCCGAAAGAGCTAAAATATCGTTTTCTCTTATTTTAATTCCACCGAATTCAGAATCTCTCGCCGCAAAAGTTATTTGACCTGTTTTAACTCTTGACATTGCGCTCGTCATAGCATTTAAATTTTCTTCTGCGCTAAGACCGGCATCAAACGAAAGCATGGCGGAAATTCCCTGAGGAATAGTTTTGCTTGGGATTATTATAACAACTCTGTCTTTAACAAGCGAAACTGCCTGCTGAGCCGACATAATAATGTTTTTATTATTCGGGAAAACATAAACAGTTTTTGCCGGAGTTGCCAAAATTGCCTGAACAATCTTATCAGTGCTTGGGTTCATTGTTTGACCGCCGCTTATAACGTTATTACAGCCAATTTCTTTGAAAAGGTTAACAACGCCGTCTCCAGCACCAACTGCAACGAAACCGAATTCCTCTTCAGGGTCTTTCGGGGTAAAAACTTCCGCTTTTTCTTCTTTGTGAAGTTTTTCGCGTTGAGCCTCGGCTGCAAGCCTGTGTTGCTCTTTCATGTTTTCAATTTTAACCGTTAAAAACTGACCAAACTTAATGCCTTCTTGCAAAACCTTACCAGGGTTTTCTGTGTGAACATGAACTTTGATGATTTCATCGTCATCAACAACGACAACGCAATCTCCGATTCTTTGAAGCTTTGCTTTTAATTTTGCAGTAGGAGTCTTGCAAAGCCTGCTTCTTCTAACTATGAACTCGGTGCAGTAAGTGAACGTGATATCTCCGTCAAATTCTGCTGCAGCATTTTTAAAAACATCGTCAGATTCAATGCTTTGAGCAGGGGTGTCGCAATCAATGATAACATCATCTTTAAAAACCGAAAGCATACCCTCGAAAATAAGGCAAAGACCTTTTCCGCCAGCATCAACTACTCCTGCTTTTTTAAGCACAGGCAAGAGCTCAGGGGTTGTTTCAAGCGCATCTTTTGCACCTTTGCAAACTTGCTCCCAAACGATTTTAACGTCATTGCTAATGCTTGAGATTTCTTTGCCTTTTTCAAAAGCTTTTCTCGCAACTGTGAGCATAGT
>CAKVDR010000027.1 GCA_934726435.1 uncultured Eubacteriales bacterium | reverse complement strand
GCATAGCTCCCTGCAAATCTCTTTTAAATTTTTTATAATCATTATAAATTTCCATCGCCTTACTGTATCTCTTTTTGGCTTCCTCGCTTAAACCTTCAGCTAATTTTGCTACAGCTTCATCTTTATTTTCCCCTTTAGGGAGCATCTCCCACAATTTTTCTTTGAGATCTCGGTAATCAATATCCATAATAAATTCCTCCTTAAATAAAAATAATTAATAAATTTAAATTCTATTGTACTGTGTGCACAACTTACAATACAATATTGATTGTAAACTTGATTTTGGTAATTGTCAACAATAAACATAATTTTTTAATTAATTTTTATAAAATTATAACATATAACAAAAACCACCTGGAAATAAATCCGGATGGTTTAAATTTTTATTATTGTTATTCCTTGATCTTGAGTGGCTTTAACTATGTAATCATGACATGTGAAAATTATTGTTTGCGAAATTTCTTCGCTATTTTTAAAAAACTCCAGCGCATTTTCCATTCTTTTAAGGTCATAACGAACTAAAGTATCATCTAGAATAAGCGGAACTTGATTTTTGCAAATCAGCTTTGAAATTGCAATTCTTAAAGAAAGATAGGCTTGGTCAATCGTGCCACTGCTGAGATTTTCAAGGTTTCTTTGCATCAATTGATATTCTGCCAAAATTCCATAATTATTACATATATAAATATTTTTATATTTTCCACTAGTTAGTTTACCAAAAATTTTAGAAGCTTCCTTGTTTAGTTTTGGATTGAAATTTTTTCTTATTTCAACTGAAGCTTTTTCGATAAATTTTTTTGCGAGTTTAAGGCTTTCAAAATAGCTGCTCGCAGAAGCCAAATTTTCCTCTTTTAGTTCGAGTTCTGCATTTAAATCACCTATTGTTTTTTCAGGGATTTTTATTTTTTTCATTGCTTCAATATACGCGTTTTCTAAATCAAGCGATTTAAGAGCTTCTAATCTCTCGGCTAAAACTTCAGTGCCTTCTTCAGAAAAATTGGCTGATTTAAGTTTCAAATTTTCAAGTTTTTCTTCGAGCTCTTTAAGGCTAAGATTATTTAATCTAAGTGCATTTGCTGTAGCTAAAATTTCATTTTTTTGTTTAGTCGTTTCTTCTTTTTCAGCGCAAAGTTTAACTAAATTTTCGTTTGCAAAGTCTAAATCTTTTGCGTTTGAGGCTTCCAAAAACCTTTTTTTCAAATTTTCGAATTTAACTTTTAAATTTTTAAGCATAAATTTATTTTGCGAAAAGTTTTGGAATTTAGCATAATTTTCATAAAATCCTTTGACTGAATCTGCCTTTTTGCTTGCTAAAAAGTTATTTATCATTTGCCTTTGAATCTGAAGTTTCTTTTGCAAGTTTTCTTCTTCAATCTTTATAATTTTTAAAATCTCATTTTTTAAATTTTCAGTTTCATTTTCGACTTCAAAAGCACTTTCTTTTGCGCTACTTTGAGCTTTCTTTGCACTTTCGATTTTAGATTTAATTTTAAAAATCCTGAAAGCTTCAATTGCTGTAAGCACCAAAGCGGCCAAATAAACAGGCATCGGAGCAAAAAACAGCGAAGTAGCAAAAATCAAACACAACCCGGCAAAAATCATTTTTTCTTTATTATATGAACTTAATTCTTTTGAATCAATTTCATTTTTTGTATCAAAATTGGTTTGGTAAAGTTTTAACTTTTCAAGATTTTTTGCGTATTTTTCAGATAAATTCGAAATTCTTTGGTTATTACTAAAAGCGTTTAAATCGCTTGAATTTTTGAAATTAAAAGCGTTTCTTACTTCGTTTAGTTTATCTTTTAAAACCTCTTCATTTTTAAGAAATTTGCTTAACTTTTCGGTTTCTTCCTCCGAAATTTCAGTGCATTCAAGCTTTTCTGTGATTTCTTTTTGTCTTTTAACGCTAAGCCCACAAAGGTTCAAATCTGTGCTTAAAGTTTTAAGTTCATTGATTTTTTCCTCAAGGGTTTTAAGATTTTTAATCTTTTCTTCTGAGATTTTTATTTTTTTGACTAACTTTTCTATGTCCGCAATTTTTCTTAAATTCTCGGTTGCTTCTAATTTGTTTTCGATTTCTTTTTTCTCAGCCATTAACTTTTTGATTTCATCTGATTTTTCCAAAAGTTCGAAATTTTCTTTTTCTTCATCTTTTAGCGTTTGAATTTCGTCTTTGATGCCAGCGATTTTGGTTTTAAGCGAAGGAATTTTGCCGGATTTACCCCGTGCTCTTTCCATTTCTTTTATGGCGTCGTCCAAACGAGACATGACTTTAACTGCACAAATTTCTGTCTCGCCTGTTTGCGAAAGATTGAGCATCTTGTTAAGGATACTGTCATCGGAAGTTTTAATATTTTCAAACCCCGCTTTGCCAAGATCTTCTATGAAGCTGCCTCTTTCAAAACTGGCAAGATCAAGCGAAAAAAGATACTCCCCTACCTCTTGGCGTTTACCGAGGTTAACGCTTTGCCCTGAAGAGAGATTTTGAAGCACAGTAACATCTTTTAAAACTGAAGATTCGTGAATTTCTTTTTGAAGAAAATAGTCGTTTCCTTCGTGGCTAAACTCCATCACCGCGCACATCGAGGATTTATCCCAAGGCAGGAATTTGCTCCTCAAGGCTTTGTCTTCGCTGCTTGTCGAAGTGCCCTTTCTGCGACTGTAAAGCATCAGTTTTATCAGTTCCATCAACGTTGATTTTCCGGCTTCATTTGGGCCATAAATAACCTGAACCCCCGGAGAAAAATCGAGGCTTTTATCTTTGAACTTGCCGAAACTTTTTATTTTAATTTTTTTAATTATCATTGTAAGTCACATCCTCCGTGAAAGCCTTCAAGCCCAGTTTCAATGCGGTTTTGGCGATTTCTTTTTCTTCTTTTGTTTTAGCTCCATCAATTTGTTTCAAAGCTTCTTTTATAAAAAGACTTTTAAAATCATTCCTGAGGTTTAGTTTGGTAAAATCAATTTTCGTTTCGGTTTTGTCTTTAATGCTCACAAAATGAAGATGCCTGCTCAAAAAAAGTTTTATTGCATCAATATCAAGATTAAATTCTTCCTCGATTTCACCTGTTAAGGTTATTTCGTAGGAATTATTCTCAAAGCCCTCGCCGAAATTTGACTTTATACTTTCTAAAATAAAATCTGGGATATTACTAACACCTGAAATATCTAGCGTGAATTTTTCATAAGAATGCTTACAAACTTTTTTGAATTTAAAATTACATTCATTTTTTGAAATTTCGCCTATGTAGATTCCTTTCGCACCTATTTCTGAAAAGCCTTTCGGGCAAATCGAGCCGGAATATGCACAAAGAGTTTCCCCAAGCTTTAAAATCTTGCTTCGTTTGTGGATATGCCCCAAAGCCACATAGTCAAACCCACTTTTTTCAATTTTCGAAGGGCTAATAGGGTTGTAAAATTCATCGCTAGACTTAGTAACAGTTCCATGCATAACACAAAGATTTAAAAAATCGTCATCTAAATTTTCTTTCAGATTAAAAATCGTCTTTTTTTGATAAATACTCGTGAAAGCCGCACCAAAAATTTTCGTTTTAAGCTCCGGGAAGTCAAAGCGAGTTAATTTATTTTCTTTAAAAATATAAACATTTTTGGGCCAAACGCCTTTATTATACGGTGAATCATTCGTGAAAGGGTCGTGATTCCCCGGCGATATAATCGTTTTTAATCCGAAGTTTTCAAGCTCATTTTTAACCCATATGATAGCTTTTTCGCTTACATTTGTGTCATCAAAAAAATCGCCTGAAATAAACAAAAAATCAACGTTTTCGCTTTTGCAAATTCCCAGCATATTTAAAAAAGTTTCTTTAATTTCATAATTTTTCGTCTCTGATTTCGATTCCAAATGCAAATCGGCACAGTGAGCAATTTTAACTTTCAAAGTTTCCTCCTTAAAAAATAAAATTAAGTATTGCATTTTTTGAATAAACTTTATATAATAATATTATAACTACCTAATATAATTATCAAGGGGCGTGTAATCCAACATGCAGTTGGGGTGGGTGCCATGCGACGGATGATTGTGAACCATGTCAGGCGGGGAACCGAGCAGCATTAAGCAATATGTTCCGTGCGATATGGTTAATTCTCTCTACTGCATGTTAGATTACATGATTTTTTATTCTGATTTTAGCGAGGTTATGAAAATTGTATAAGACTCTTTACCGCAAATGGAGGCCGAAAACCTTTGAAGATGTTATCGGTCAGGACCATGTGACTAAAATTTTAAAAAATGAAGTTGCTTCAAAAAGAATTTCTCATGCTTACCTTTTCACGGGTTCAAGGGGCACGGGAAAAACATCTTGCGCGAAAATTCTTGCAAAGGCTATTAACTGCGAAAACCCGATCGACGGCAGCCCATGCGGGAAATGCGAAAGCTGCCAAAGCATTGAAAACGAAACTTGCCTTGATGTTGCTGAAATTGACGCTGCAAGTAACAACGGCGTAGAGAACATAAGAGATATGCGCGAAGAAATTGTTTTCACGCCGAGCAAATGTAAATACAGAGTTTACATCGTTGACGAAGTGCACATGCTTTCCCCCGGCGCATTTAATGCATTTTTAAAAACGCTCGAAGAGCCGCCCAAACACGTCGTTTTCATTTTAGCTACTACTGAGCTTCAAAAGCTTCCTTTAACCATAATTTCGCGGTGCCAGAAATTCAGATTTTACAGGCTTTCGCAGGAAGCAATCGAAAAAAGAATAAAATACATTTGCCACGAAGAACACATTGAAATTGAGGACAAAGCCGTTTCGGCCATTGCCCTTGCAGCTGACGGCGCAATGAGAGATGCTCTTTCAATTCTTGACCAGTTCCGAGGTTCTTGCGAAAAAATTATTTACGAAAAATCCGTGAGAAACATGCTCGGAATAGCGGATTTGAGCGCAGTTTCGGATTTAATTTCTTTTATGATTTCGCATAACTGCCCTGCCGCGCTTGAAAAAATAGACGAAATTTATAGGCAGTCAGGAAATATGGCCAAGCTTTGCGAAGAAATGATTTCACATTTCAGAGATTTAATGATTTCAAAAGTTTCGGGTACTTCGCCAAAAGAAGAAAGTTTTGATAAAATAAGCTTGGATGATGTTATTTACTCGCTTGAAGTTTTAAAAAATGCAAGAAAAAACATGAGCACTTCGGCAGATAAAAAACTCGAAATGGAAATGGCTGCCGTAAAGCTTTGCCTCAGATTCTCGGGCGAAAAAGCTCCTGAAACTAAACCCACGCAAACAATCGACGAGAACTACTGGCAGGCAGTTTTGAGTGAAATGAAGAAAGATTCTTCCCTAAAAGCGCTTTACATCGCGCTAAAGGACTCCAAAGCACACAAAAGCGGTAATTATATCTTAATAGAATCTGAAAATTCAATGGCTTTTGAGTTCCTTAAAAAAGCAGAATTAAGAGCCAGCCTGAAAAACATTATAAGTAAAGTTCTCGGCAAGGCTTACAGCATAGGGCCATACAACAAGAAAAAAACCGAGGAAAAACCAAGTGCGCTTGACGACTTGATTAACAGCGCAAAAACGAGTAATATAGATGTAGTAATAAATCAGGAGGAAACAGAAAAATGAAAGTAAGATTACCAAAGCAAAGCGCACCAAACATGCAAGAATTAATGGCGAGAGCTCAAAAAGCTCAAGAAGAAATGGAAAAAACAACGAAAGAACTTGAAGGAAAAAGCTACAGCGCAACTTCGGGCGGAGAAGCCGTTAAAGTTACTGTGAGCGGCAAGCTTGAAATCACGAATATTGAAATTAAACCTGAAGTTATTGACCCTGAAGACTCAGAAATGCTTGCTGACATGATAATGGCTGCTGCAAACGAAGCAATAAAAAAAGCAACTGCCGAAAAAGACAGTGCCTTTGAAAATATTTCGGGCAAAATGAACTTGCCAAATATGTTTTAAGCAATATGTGGAAATATAACAGTATTTATTTAATCAAATTAATCGAGCATTTTGAGCGTTTGCCCGGAATTGGAAAAAAATCCGCAAGAAGGCTTGCTTATCACGTTCTGGGTATGCCTAAAGAAGATGCAAAAGACTTTGCCGAAGCTATCTTAGAGGCTCAATCAAAGGTTAAATATTGCAAAATTTGCTGCAGTTTCACCGATAAAGACGTCTGCGAAATATGCTCTAATTCCGCGAGGGATGAATCAATAGTTTGCGTTGTGGAAGACTCAAGAGATATCGAAGCAATAGAAAGAACTGGTGAATTCGACGGACTTTATCATGTCCTTCACGGGGTTATTTCACCGCTTAATGCAGTTGGGCCTGATGAAATCAAAATCCTTGAACTCATAAAAAGAGTGCGCGAAGGAAAAATCAAAGAAATCATAATGGCAACGAATCCAACGGTTGAAGGCGAAGCAACTTCAATGTATATTTCAAAGCTTCTTGCAAATTCAGGAGTTAAAATAACGAGGCTTGCTTATGGAATACCAATCGGAGCAACGCTTGAATATGCCGACGAAGTGACACTTTCAAGAGCAATTGCCGGAAGAAACGAAATAACTAAAAGCACCTAATTTTAGGTGCTCATTTTTTTGTAAGTTACTTCAAGGCCTTTGTCGGGGTAATATATCCACGAAACTTCAATGCCTAAATCTTCAAAAGTTTCGGTCTGCCTGCCGTCTGAGTAACTCGTTTTATCTATTTTCTCCATTAAATCACTTGGCAATTTGAGTGCGTTGTTGATGTCTTCCACGGCTTTGTAAGCTTCAGGGTTCGCCATTCCTTGGCTGCTTTTATCG
>CAKVDR010000026.1 GCA_934726435.1 uncultured Eubacteriales bacterium | reverse complement strand
CATTAATAATCGAAGAAATATCAGAGGCTATGCATTCAGATTGATTGTAGCCTCTGCTTTTTTTTCTCTCTAAACGCAAAGGAACGTAAGTTATGCAGTCAAATTTAATATTACCAAATTTTTGAGTAATCCCTTTAGACATAACTTTAGCAAAAAACTTTGAGTAATTCTTATATCCTTTGAATTTGAACCTTAAAATAGATTTTTTTATTTTACCGGAATATTCAAAAGGCGAAAAGCACTTGATTTTTTTCCCGTCGCCCATGTCAATATAAGTCATTATATCATCTGTTTTTAGATCTTTTTCACATTTTTCACAAATTTGATTTTCTCTTTTTATAATCGTTTCGTTGCAAATGCAGCATTTTGTCGGGTAAATAAAATCTAAAATTTTGCCAAAAAGATTTTTCAGCATAAGCCCCCTCCTTACTCACTAAACATATTTTTCGCAAGGTTAAACTGCTCGTCTTCTTCATATGATAAATTTTCTTGTTTCAAAAGCTCTTTTTTCTCTTCCGGTAAATCCAAAATTTGATCAGGCTCAAGGCCTTTTTTGTATAAATCATTGCCCGAAGAAGTGAAATATTTGGCATCCGGGAAACGTATTATAGAATTTTCGGAAGTTTGCACAATTTTTTCCCTAAAAAAATTACCTTTTGTTTTCTGCCCAACGATTTTAGCTCCAAGGCCATCTCTCATTGCGCTTGAGATTAATTCGGAAGCCGCCGAGCAATTTTCGCTAGTTATTATTGCAACCTGCGACGAAATACCTTTGCTGGTTGACTTACAAACAACTTTTTTCTCGCCATTTTTCGTAACAGCAGTGACAATATCGCCCTCAGGGAGCAAATACTGCAAAATTTTAAAAGCCTCTTCAACCAAACCTTGCTCAGAAAGGCGAAAATCAACAATTATTTTTTTAATCCCCTGAGAAATAAAATATTCAATTCTTTCGATAAAAATGTCTGCCGAACCTTTCCCCAAAGATTTGCAGCGCAAATACCCCAAAGAACCATCGATTTCATCCCACGAAACTTCAGCAGGGATGTTTTTTTTATTTTGAATTTCTTTGGAATACTCTTCTTTGTTAAAAAATTTGCAATCTTCGAGCTTCGAAATATACCCACGGTACATTCCTTCGAAAACTTCAGGCTCGTTAATATTTCCTATGTATTCATTTTTTATATTATAATCAATTTCGCTAAGGTCGCCATACATTTTTTGCTTTTCCTGGTTAGTTGAAACGATTGAATTAAATTTGTTCATTGCAACTTTGTAGCCAATCGAATAAACCACGGAGGAAGTTAAAAAGAGTACAGCCAAACCCGTTCCTAAAGATATTTTTCTATTTTTTATTTTCATAAAAATTCTCCTTCACTCTTTTTTAAGGCTATACCCCTGTATAATAACACTTTTATCCTGCAGCGAAAAGAGCTACAGGATTCAGATAAAATATGTAAAGTTTTAAGGTCTAACGTAATTTAACGGATTATGTTTTACTCCATTAACCATGAAAGTAAAGTCAAGATGCGGGCCAGTAGAAAAACCTGTGCTTCCAACTTGACCTACAACCTGCCCGCGAGAAACTTTTTGGCCTTTTGAAACTGCAATAGCGCTAAGGTGAGAATATCTTGTCGATACTCCGTTTCCGTGGTCAATAACAACATTGTTGCCATAACCCATATTACTGTGGATAGTGCTTATAACAGTTCCCGCGCCTGAAGCAACAACATTTGCACCGTAAATTGGTCGTCCTCCACTTCCAGCAATATCTATTGCGCCGTGCATACTTCTTCTGCCTTCAGTGTCATTAAAGCCTGAGCTTATGCGGCTAAAACCTGGAACAGGCCAAATGAAACTTCCTTGGTTAACAATTTTCGAAGCCGTACCAAGTGCAAACCCAAGATTTGTGTTCCTTTGTTTTCTTCTTGCAAGCTCTTCTTGCTCTCTTCTGCGCTGTTCTTCGTAATATTTTCTGATTTCGTCGTCTGCAGCTTTTATTGCAGCTTCATTTTCGCCAATTTGCTGCTTAGTTTTCTCTTCTGAGTTTTTATACTGCGAAATAAGCTCTTCGCTCTCACTAAACAAGACTTGCAGCTCGCCACGATTCTTTTCCAAAGTAATATTTTCTTCTTCTTGCTGTTTTTTGATTTCATCAATGTTAGATTTTTCTTTTTCAAGCTCAGCAGATTTTTCGTTTAAACTGTCTATTATTTCTTTAACTGTATCGCTAACGGATTTAACAATATCGGTTTTTTCAAGAAAATCACTGAAATCTTTAGCTCCCAAAACTATGTCAATAGTCGAAGCATCGCCGGCTTTATACATCATTACTAAAGCATCTCTCAAAAGATCAGCTTTTTGCTCGATTTCTTTTTCAATTTCAGTTATGTGATTTTCAATCTCAAGTATTTGATTACTAAGCTGGTTTATGTAATTATTTGATATGTCGATTTTTTCTTGCAAATCTTTGATTTTACTGTCGATATCTTCTTTATTTTTTGTTTCTTCATTTATGTTTTTCCGAGCTTCTATAAGATCTTTTCTTAGTTCCTCTGACTTTTTTTGAAGCTCGGTTTTAGCTTTTTTCTGATTCTCGATATTCACTGAAGAGACATTGTAAAAGTTAGTTGCTGAAAATGCGATTCCAAGCGAAGCAACCGAACATAAAATAATTTTAAACTTCTTGTTATTTATCAAAACCTGCTCCCTCCTTTTTCAAATAGCGCCTTATTGAAATCAAACTTCCAATCATTCCTAAAATCGAACCTGCCGCTAAAAAGCTAACTAAAACTTTAGGTAAAATATTTTTGAAATAAACACCGTGGAAGTTAATAATACCATCTAAAACCCTCACAAAACTGTTATATCCCACATTAAGAATCCCTGTAGAAATAAGCGCTGCAATAACACCTATTAAAACACCTTCAATAATGAAAGGCGCTCTTATGAAAGAATTCGTTGCACCAACCGATTTCATTATTGCAATTTCCATCCTGCGATCATAAATCGTAAGCCTTATAGTATTCATAACTATGAAAAGAGAAATCACTCCAAGCGAGAAAACCGTTAAAATTCCTGCTTTTGAAACAAGCCTGCTTAAATCAGAAAGCTTTTTAGCCGTTTCGCTCCTGTCGCTTATGGAATCAACACCATCAATTGCTTCAAGTTTTTCAACCGTTTGTTTATAAAGAGAAAGATCTTGCATCGTAACGTGGAAAGCCTCAGGAAATAAACTGCCGCCTTTTTGAAGAATTCCATAAAGTCCGCCCAAAACTTCTTTATATTTTTCAGAAGCTTGATCGCTTGAATAATATTCGCACTTCATAATGTTAGGAACATTTTTAATTTCTTCTTCAATTTGAGAAGTTTTTGATTTTGAAACACCTTTTTCAAGGAAAACCGTTATACTGTTTTTATTTTCAACAGACTTAAGAACCTGACTAAGGTTCGAAGAAATCAAAAATGCACTTCCCGTTAAAACCATGCAGCAAACCATAACCGAAACCGAAGCCAACGTCATGATGCTATTGTGAAAAACGTTTTTGAAACCCTCTTTTATTAAATACTTTATTATATTAAATTTCACCTAAAAATTCACCGCCTTGATTCGAATCATTTACTACCTTGCCTTCTGAAATTTCCACAACACGATGAGGGAAAACCTTAACAAGTGAAACATCATGCGTAACCATGATAACCGTTGTTCCAGTTTTATTAATGTTACTAAGCAAGTTAACTATTTCAAGCGACATTTGAGGGTCTATATTTCCTGTAGGTTCATCAGCTATTAAAATTCCCGGATTATTAACAAGAGCTCTTGCAAGACCAACGCGCTGCTTTTCTCCGCCTGAAAGTTCGGCAGCTTTCCTCGAGGACTTGTCCACAAGCTCAACCAAATTTAAAACGTATTCTACTCTCTTTTTTATGTCACTTTGCTTCGCGCCAATAACTCTCATTGCAAAGGCAACATTATCAAACACGCTCATTTTTTCAAGAAGCCTAAAATCTTGGAAAACTACTCCAAGACCCCTGCGGTAATAAGGAATATTCCTTGGCCTAACACTCGAAAGATCTACTCCGTTAACCATAATTTTGCCTGAAGTAGGCTCAATTTCTTTAGTCAAAAGCTTAAGCATTGTGCTTTTGCCAGAACCCGAAGAACCAACAACAAAAACAAATTGTCCGTCCGGAATAACTAAATTGAGTCCATCAAGAGCTTTGCTTTTTGAATCATACAGCTTAATCACGTTTTTAAATTCTATCATCTTTACACATCACCAACTCAATTGAAAAAAAATAAAGCGTCGCCTAAAAACTAGACGACACACAACTATTCGGCTTATCTTAGAAAATGTTGTAACACTATGCAAATTTAGCTATTGTATCGCCTTGCCGATTTATTTTACAACATTATCATACAAAAAGCAACTTTTAAAATTTAACAGGATTTGACATTAAGTATTTTTTTACCATCAAAGCTACTTTGAAAACTATTGCATCTTCGAATTCTCTAAGGTCAAGACCAGTTATCTTCTTGATTTTTTCAAGTCTGTAAACTAATGTGTTACGGTGAACGAAAAGCTTACGAGAAGTTTCAGAAACGTTGAGATTATTTTCAAAGAATTTTTGAATTGTGAAGAGGGTTTCACGATCCATAGATTCAACTGAACCTTTTTTGAAAACTTCTTTTAAGAAAGTTTCGCAAAGAGTTGTAGGAAGTTGGTAAACAAGTCTTGCTATTCCTAAATTATCATAAGGAACTACGCTCTTTTCAGTGTCGAAAACTTTTCCTACTTCAATAGCAATTTGAGCTTCATTGAATGAACGAGCTAAATCACGAATGCTTGGAACAGCTGTTCCGATTCCGATTACGCTGTGAACGCAATATTCACCCGAAAGAGTATCGATGATTGAAGCTGCAAGTTTTTCAAGAGCTTTATTGTCAATATCTTTGCTAATTTCTTTAACAAGAGCAATGTCAGTTTCATTTATGCTCACAACAAAGTCTTTTGATTTATCCGGGAAAAGGCTCTGAATGACATCATAAACCGCAATGTCAGTTTTAGAAGTAATCTTAACAATCATGCAAACTCTGCTTACATCGTTGTTGAACCTGAGTTCTCTTGCTTTAATGTAAACATCACCTGGTAAAATATTATCAAGAAGAACATTTTTAATAAAGTTCACCTTGTCATATTTATCATCATATTGTTGTTTAACACTGTTCATTGCAACTGAAAGAACAACAACATCTTTTTTGCAAGTTTCATCAGTTCCCGAAACGAAAACTGCAAATTCCGGGCATGAAGGATCACCAAAAGGTTTGTAGGTTGCGCTGTCAGTGGTGAAAACGTCTGTTGACAAGAAAGACTCCGGTTTAATATCAGTGATAGTTTCCCCTACTCTTGTTGAATCGCTGCATGCAACTATAACGCAAGAATCATCTACTACACCAATAGTTCTGCCAACGGCCTCTGCTGTTTGTCTTATAATGTTTTGAAATAATCTGTTAGACATATCTTACCTCTCTTTAAAAATAATTATATTTTAGCTTACAAGTGCATATACTAAAAGCCCTCTTTTATTAATTATATACAATTAATATTATTTTGCAATACTTTATTTTTCACATTTTGGGTTTGTCTATTAAAAATTATGTTTTTTATACTAATTCAAGATTAATTTTAAAATTTTTATATATTTTACATAGATTTGAAAAAACGACCAAATCCCCTCTGAAAATAATTCTCAAAGGGGATTACTTTATAAATATATTTAATGTATATAGATCATATTTACCAACTAAAGAATTTTTATATCACTCTATCCTATCATTCCCATACATCCAGGCTCTTTACATCCTTCTTCTTCGTGCATTTCTTCCATGTGTTCACGACATTTGCAATCAACCATTGCAGGGCCTACTTCAGTTTTTGCACTAAATGCCACCGGGACTTCAATCCTCATTTTTTGGCTTATAGTGAATTTGCACGTTTCTTTATGTTTCCCTTCGCAATGTGTCGTGCCTTTGCGAATAATAGGTTTGCCAAGACACTCTAATTTAACTTTTCCAACCTCTGCGAAAGGTTTAACTTCTACAGGAACACCGACCATTACATCTTGAAACCCAATTGCAGGACAAAATTCTGGACGATGGCCATAACCTTTTTCATACTCCATTGATGTTGACCTCCTTAAATATTTTAAAGCTAATTTTCAGAGGCTTTATCTGTTCAAGCCTCTATAATCATCATATTCAGAAGCTCATAATATGTTAAAAGTCAACATTGCCAGAATCGTTGGTATTAACAAGGTTTAAATCTTCGAAAAAAGAAATAAATATAGCAATTGCTTTTGGAATACACTTGTCAAACTGACAAATTTTAGATTTTTTCTTATAAATTGCACTTAATTGAGCAGTTGAACCTTCGGAAATTCTGCCCTTTTTAAAACTTTCATATTTGTTATCAAAATTACGGGTTTCGAAAATTTCCCCGTTAGGATTAATCATAATCATTGTTATATTAGAAGTGTTCACTTTACTGTAAATACACAGTTCACTATAATCTGCAATTTTATTACAGGTAGGGTCGAAAATAACTTTATCTTTAAATTTAAAAAGCACTTCACCAGAAGGACTTTTCATCACGGCCGTTCCATCATCCATGGTTTCGTATTTATAATCAATAACAATTTTTCGTTTTTTTATATGCTTAAAACAATGTTTCTTGTGCTCTTTAAATTCTTTGGACTCTTTAATTTTTTTCACAACGCTAACATAGCCCGTTAACGCAAAAACACCCGAATTAAAAGCAAACATTAGCGCGCAAATACCTGCTAAAATTCTCTTCAAAACATCACCCTCCCTTCATTTCCATACTATTTGACTCTACTACAAAATTAACCACCTTTCAACGAAACAAAATAAGTTTATATAATTAAATTAAAATACGGCAGTTTAGCCAAAATTAGTATTAAACTTAATAAAAAAATTAAGTTTGCCGGCAAGCTCAAATATAGTTCAAAATATTTTATTGTGCTAAAAACGAATTTAATGTATAATTTGAATTAGAAAATACTAAACAAAGAAAGGAAAACAAAATGAAAAAATCAACAATCGTAATTTTGTCACTCACAGCACTTATTCTAGCAATTTCAGTTTATTTTTTAGTGACAAACGGGAAAAAACAAATGGAATCTTCAAAAACAGATGATTTAAAAGTAGGATATCAACTCGAAAAACCCGCAAATGGAGAAGAAATCGCAACAATTAAAACAAATCTCGGCGAAATGAAAATGAGATTTTTCCCTGAAGCTGCTCCAAAAACAGTTGAAAACTTTAAAACTTTGGCTTCAAAAGGTTATTACGA
>CAKVDR010000025.1 GCA_934726435.1 uncultured Eubacteriales bacterium | reverse complement strand
TTGTAAGAGAACCATGAACCGGCTTTATCAACGACACCAAGCTTAACTGCCAAGTCAAGAAGTTCGCCTTCTCTTGAGATTCCGTGGCCGTACATTATGTCGAATTCAGCTTCTTTAAATGGTGGTGCCATCTTGTTTTTAACCACTTTCGCCCTGGTTCTCGAGCCAATAATTTCGCCGTTTGATTTCAAAGTTTCAATTCTTCTGATGTCCATTCTAACCGAAGAATAGAATTTAAGAGCGCGGCCGCCCGGCGTAACTTCAGGGTTGCCGTAAACTATTCCAACTTTTTCACGAAGCTGATTTATGAAAATTGCAACGCAATTAGATTTCGAAATAGCTCCCGCGAGCTTCCTTAAAGCCTGGGACATAAGCCTTGCTTGAAGGCCAACGTGTGAATCGCCCATTTCACCTTCGATTTCGGCTCTAGGAACGAGCGCAGCAACAGAGTCAACGACTATAACGTCGATCGCGCCTGAACGAACCAAAGATTCGGTTATTTCCAAAGCTTGCTCGCCAGTGTCAGGCTGAGAAACCAAAAGCGAATCAACATCAACGCCAAGAGCGCTGGCGTAAACAGGATCAAGCGCATGCTCAACATCAATAAACGCGGCGCATCCGCCATTTTTCTGGCCTTCTGCAATGCAGTGAAGCGCAAGAGTTGTTTTGCCCGAAGATTCAGGGCCGTAAATTTCAACTATTCTTCCTCTCGGGAGTCCGCCGATTCCAAGAGCTATATCAAGTGAAAGCGAACCCGTTGGAATAGCGTCAACGTGCATTGCTTCGTTTTTTCCAAGTCTCATTACAGCGCCTTTTCCGAATTGTTTTTCAATTTGCCCAAGTGCTGTTTCAAGCGCTTTGCTTTTATCAAATGCCATTTTATCCTCCTAAATTTTCTAAAACTTTAATTTTTTAAGTCTTTCTGCGGCAATCAAAGTGTTTTCACGGGAGTTAAACGATGAAATTCTAACAAAGCCTTCACCGCTCGGCCCAAAGCCAGAACCCGGCGTGCAGACTATGTTTGCTTCTTTTAAAAGATAATCGAAAAATTCCCAAGAAGTCATATTGTTGGGAGCTTTAACCCATATATATGGTGAATTTTCAGAGCCAATGTTGTAAAGCCCGAGCTCAGTCATAACTTTTGCAATGATTTTTGCGTTTTCTTTATAATACCTAACGGCTTTTGCGGTTTCTTCCTTGCCTTTTTCGCTAAGCGAAGCGAAAGCAGCCGCCTGAGTGACATAAGAAACGCCGTTGAATTTAATTGACTGGCGCCTAAGCCAAACATCACCAAGCTTTTCGCCCGAAATTTCAAGCTCATTTGGAATAATCATGTAAGCGCACCTAACGCCCGTGAAACCTGCAGCTTTCGAGAATGAAGAAAGCTCAACAGCACACTTTTCTGCACCTTCGATTTCAAAAATGCTGTGCGGCAAATTTTCGTCTTCAATGAAGGCTTCATAAGCTGCGTCGAAAATAATCAAGCTGCCATTTTCGGTTGCAAAATCAATCCATTTTTTGAGCTGCTCTTTAGTGTAAACCGCGCCGGTTGGGTTATTCGGCGAGCAAAGATAAATAATATCCGATTTTTCCGAAGGCATCGGCAAGAAATTATTATCTTTTGTGGCCTCGGCGTACTTCACACTGTTGCCAGCCATTACGTTCGAATCAAGGTAAACCGGGTAAACAGGGTCCGTAATTAGCACTTCAGAACCCTTTGCGAATATATCCAGAATATTGGCAACGTCATTTTTAGAACCATCCGAAACGTAAACTTCGTTAGGCTCAATTTTTGCTCCGAAACTTTTGTATTTCTCGCTGATAGCTTCCTTCAAAAATTCATAGCCTTCATAAGGGCCATAACCGCGGAAAGTTTCTTTGTTGCCCATTTCTTCAGCGGCCTTTTTCATAGCCTGAACAACGGTTTCGCAGAGAGGAAGCGTAACATCTCCGATTCCCATTTTGATAATCTCAGCGTCAGGGTTTTCGGAAATAAATTTATCGGTTTTCTTTTGAATATCAACGAAAAGATAATTTTTTTTCAGATTTTTAAGATTTGGGTTTAGCCTAATCATTCGATTTTACCTCCGAAGAAGCCGCATAGTTGCCGGCTGCTCTAACGAATTCTCTGAAAAGAGGATGCGCATGGTTCGGCCTGCTCTTGAATTCAGGGTGATATTGAACACCCACGAAGAAATCATTTGCAGGAATTTCAACTGCTTCAACGAGAACGCCATTCGGTGAAACACCGCTAATTGACATGCCATTTTCTTCGAAAAGTTGACGATACTTATTGTTAAACTCATATCTATGACGATGACGCTCAAAAACTTCGCTTGCGCCGTAGCTTTTTTCAAGCATAGAGCCATTTTTAACCTCGCATGGGTAAGCGCCCAGACGCATTGTGCCGCCTTTTTTAGTTTGATCTTTTTGGTCGTCCATTATACTGATTACAGGGTGCTCGGTTTCTGCAAATTCACTTGAGTGAGCATCCTTGAAACTAAGAACATTTCTTGCAAATTCAATAACCGCAGCCTGCATTCCAAGGCAAATTCCCAAGAAAGGAATATTATTTTCTCTTGCGTATTTTATCGCTGCAATTTTACCCTCAACACCTCTTGAACCGAATCCTCCCGGGACTAAAATTCCCTGGCAATCACCGAGTAAATTAGCAACTGTATATTCAGTAACGAGCTCAGAATCAACCCATTTTATGTTAACTTTTGTTTCGGTTTCAAATCCACCATGTTGAAGAGCCTCGGCAACTGAAAGATAAGCGTCATGAAGCTGAACATATTTTCCAACAAGGGCAATCGTAACTTCCTTATTTCTTTTCTTAATTCTTTCAATCATTTCGTTCCACTGGGTCATGTCGCATTTTTCAGCGTGAATGTCGAGTTCGCGACAAACAATATCCGAAAAATTGCTCTTTTCAAGCATTGACGGAACAAAATAAAGCGAAGGAGCATCTGAATTTTCGATAACGCAATCGGGTTTAATATTACAAAACAGCGAAATTTTTTCCCTTATGCTCTTGCTAAGAGGAGCACTGCATCTTGCAACTAAAATATCAGGGTTAATTCCAAGCGAACGAAGTTCTTTCACGGAGTGCTGGGTTGGTTTTGATTTATATTCGTTCGAGCCTGAAATGTAAGGAATCAAAGTAACATGAATGAAAAGACAATTTTCTAGACCAACTTCAATTGAAATCTGGCGAATAGCTTCAACAAACGGCTGACTTTCGATATCTCCGATTGTTCCACCGATTTCAGTGATAACAACGTCTGCGCCAGATTTTTCGCCTACTGAATATATAAACTTCTTGATTTCGTTGGTTATGTGCGGAATAACCTGAATCGTTTCGCCCAAATATTCGCCTCTTCTTTCTTTGTTAAGAACATTCCAGTAAACCTTACCGGTTGTGAGGTTCGAATATTTATTCAAATTTTCATCGATGAATCTTTCATAGTGGCCAAGGTCAAGGTCAGTTTCAGCGCCGTCTTCGGTAACAAAAACTTCACCGTGTTGATAAGGGCTCATTGTACCTGGGTCAACGTTAATGTAAGGGTCGAGTTTTTGAGCTGTAACTTTAAGGCCCCTTGATTTAAGAAGTCTTCCGAGCGATGCAGCTGTGATGCCCTTTCCAAGCCCTGAAACAACGCCACCTGTTACAAATATATATTTTTTTATCATATTTCAATTTCCCCCTCAAAAACTTTCGTTGCATTTCCTATTAAAAATACTTCTTCGCCGTAATTTACTTTAAGTTTTCCGCCTCTTAAATGAACGGTAACATCGGTCCCTTTTTCACAAAAACCGTTTTCAACCGCTGCAATAACCGTAGCGCATGCGCCGCTTCCGCAGGCAAGTGTTTCGCCGCTGCCGCGTTCCCAAACTCTCATGGTTATGTTGTTTTTATCCACTATGCTTGCAAACTCAACGTTAACCCCTTCAGGGAACATAGTATTAGCTGAAAGCTGCGAGCCGATTTCTCTAACATTAGCAGAATAAACCTCATCAAGGAATATAACGCAATGAGGGTTACCGACTGAAACGCAAGTCATTTCATATTTATTCCCATCAATGGTTATAGGTTCACTCACAAGCTTTTCTTTGCTTGCAACAACCGGAATTTCAGAAGGTTTAAAGCTCGGCTTGCCCATGTTAACTTTAACACTTGCTTCATTGCCGCTATTTTCGGTTATTTCAAGCGTTTTAACGCCGCTCAGAGTTTCAATTTTTATGTTTTTGGGGTCTTTGCAAAGGCCTTTATCAAAAAGATACTTAGCAACGCATCTAATGCCATTTCCGCACATTTTTCCTTCGCTGCCATCTTTATTAAAAATTCTCATTTTAGCTTCTGCACAGTCTGAAGGCTCAATTAAAATGATTCCGTCCCCGCCGATGCTCTTTCTTCTATCAGAAAGAATCGTGCTGAGTCTTGCCGGATTTTCAAGCAATTTTTCCATGCAATCTATGTAGACATAATCATTTCCGCAACCATGCATTTTAGTAAATTTAATTTTCATTTCATGCCTCCGTAAAATTTATATACCCTTTAATTTTACACTCTTTACAACTTATTTACAACAAAAATAATCAGAGCACCATGCATTTATACATGATGCCCTTGAGAAGAGCTTATTTTAAATAATTTTAGTACTATATTCCATTTTTATGATTGACGCGGCCTTTTCTCGGTTCTGACTTCCTTTTAAAGTCCAAAAGTTTATCATCGCTTAATCTTTTGAACTTGCTCATCATATCTTCGAACTTAGTTTCAGAGGCTTTCTTCCTCATTTCTTCACGCTGGGCTTGCCTTCTTTCGCCCTCTTCCGAAAGGCGTTTAATCGAAAGTTCAATCTTCCCGTTTTCACCTATGCCAACGATTTTAACCTTAACTTCCTGGCCTTCTTTCAAATGATCTTCAACCTGCTTGACAAACCCATTTGATATTTCTGAAATGTGCACAAGGCCCGTTTTGCCGTTTTCAAGCTCAACAAATGCCCCAAACTTTGTAATTCGCGAAACCTTTCCACTCGCTATAGCTCCCACTTCGAGTTGCATAAAAAACTATTTCCTCCTTAAATTATTATTTTACAACATTCTCATAAACTCTCACATTGCCCTGAGGCGTTTCATTTTGAGACCCTGAATTTTCATCGGAGCTTTCTTCAGCCAATTTGCCTGAAATCTCCTCGTTTCTGCTTTTTTCGACCGCGATTTGCCCATCTATTTCACTCACTTCCGCTTTTTTACCTTGCAGTTTCATAAAAAGGCTCACAAGCAAAAAAATTATGTATAAAACAAACAATGCCAAACCAACCTTAAAAAGCATATTTTTTTTTGTTTTGAGTTTAAACTTCATATTCTAACTTCCCTACAAGCAAATCTGTAATTAACACCGACCTTCTAAAGCTATTACTCTAATTATGCAGTTAAAAATGTAAAAATTCAAGTCTTTTTTTATTTTTGTGCAAAACTTATTGATTTAAACTTTATAAAATAACAAAATTATTTATTATTACTGTCGTTTTTAGAGAATTTTTTAAGAAGTTTGTTTTTTAAAGCCGCTATTTTATATTTTACAAAATTAACAGTTTTATTCGAACATTTGTAAATCACTTCGCCGATCGTAAGATGGTAAGCTATCCAACCAATGCCCTCGCCCGCAAGAATATAAAACCGCGAGTTGCCACTATTGACGCTTAAAACAAAAAGAAAAGTCACGCCACCGCTAAGAATAAAATACAAAACATCTTGAATGAAAATAGCTATGTTCCTTGAATTTATAACCATACGGATAATTCTAAAAATATCATATGCAAAACCTAAAAACATTCCAAGAGCCAAAGAATAAACAAAAATGAGAATTTGTGAAGTGAGAGATTCCTGCAAAAAACATCAACCTTACTTAAATAATTTTGAAAAAAATCCTTCTGAGCCTTGCCCCTTTTCGGTGTAAGAAAGAGATGAAATTTTCCCTTCGATTTCTAAGTCTCCGAGATCTTCAAGACAAAGTTTTTTAATGTTAAGATTCTCGCCTTTTATGGTGAGCTCGCCCATGCTCGTCATTGCCTGAATTGTTTTATCGTCGAAATTATCAACTGCCGTAACCCCGCTTACAACAAGCTGTTTCCTGCCTTCAAGCGTTAAATTATGCGGGAGTTTGGGGCATTTTTTCGTTTCTTCTCTTGAGCCTGTGTTCAAAATTATCAACCTCCAAAGAATTAAGAGACTTAAAAATATTTATGAATCAAACCTTTCAAAATAGCACTTATTTATTAAAAATTTCTTCAATCGCGTTCATTATGCCAATTTTAGCGCAAGCAAAGATAGTTCCGCCCTGAACCCAAACTGCAAAAGGCTCACGAATTGGACCATCAGCCGAAAGCTCGATTGATGAACCGGAAATGAAATTCCCCGCAGCCATAACAACCTGATTTTCATAGCCCGGCATATTCCAAGGTTCCGGGCAAACGAAAGAATCAACCGGTGAACCTTGCTGGATTCCTCTGCAAAACGAAACCAGATTTTTTTCGTTTCCAAGAACCACAGATTGCACGATGTCAGCGCGAGGGTCAGAGCATTTCGGGAAGACTTCAAACCCCATGATTTCAAAAGCAGCAGAAGCAAAAATTGCAGTTTTCAAAGCTTCACCCACAACTGTAGGGGCATTATAAACGCCCATGAAAATATCTTTAAGGCCGTAAGGGTTAGCCCCGATTTCACGCCCTATTCCAGGAGCGGTAAGCCTGTAACCGCAAAGCTCCACAAGATCATGCCTGCCGGCAATGTAACCCCCACAATTGGCGATTCCTCCTCCGGGGTTTTTTATGAGCGAACCTATAATAAGGTCTGCACCGAATTCACTCGGCTCACGAGTTTGAGCAAATTCACCGTAGCAGTTATCAACGATTGCTATAACATTGGGGTCAATATTCTTAGCAAAAGAAATGATTTTTCCAATTTCTTCGCACAAAAGAGAATTCCTGAGGCTGTAACCTCTCGAACGCTGAATATAAATAGCTTTAAAGCCGCTTTCGAGCTTTTCTTTTAATTTTTCGTAGTAATTTTCGCAGTCGAGCTCTATGTAATCAAAAGTAATACCAAACTCAGCAAGAGAACCGAAATTTTTGCCCTCGATAACATCTTTCATCGTGTCGTAAGGGTTGCCCGTAACGCTAAGGATTTTATCCCCAGGCCTTAAAACGCCAAAAAGAGCCGTACTAAGCGCATGAGTACCGCTAACGAAGCCCGCACCAACCAGAGCATCTTCAGTTTTAAAAATCTTTGAAAAAAGCTCGCTTAATTTTTCTCTTCCTCGGTCGCTGTAACCATATCCGCTGGTTGGCATGAAATGACTTTCGCTAATTTTGCTTTCAATGAACACTTTCAAAACTTTTTGGGAATTTATTTCTTTTATTTTTTCAATTTCGCTGAATTTTTCTTTGCATTTTTGCATTGCTAAAGAAGCTATTTCCTGCGTTTTTTCACTAAAATTAAAAATATTAAAAACCTCACTTTTATTTTATTTATTTGATTCCAAGGTAAAGTAAGAACGGTTATTTTCGCCCAGTTTGCTAAGATCAAGCGTGCCGTTTTCTTCTTCACGTATCTTTTTGGTTAAAAGCTCATGGGCTGTCAATGCCTTGTAATCAAGATCTCTTTTTCCACCAAAATTTATTGTAACTCTTCCGTCGTAATTTGCTTTAATATTATTTTTATCTGAAATATCAAGTTGTTTTAAGCCATAAAGGCTGTTAGTTTCAAAAGAATTAAGAGCTTCATCGATTATTTTTTTATCGTCTTTATCTTCAAAAATTATTTCATTTTCTTCAGAAGCCGAAAACTTAGCGCCCGTAATGTCAATTATTTCCGGGGTTGGCTCTAATTTCTTTTCAAGAATCTTAAAATCTTTGTTTATCAAAAAGTATTCGCCGTTATTCACAAGCGAAGCGCGTGGCTTTGCAATCTGAGTTTCGATTTTAACGCTATTTGGCATTGATTTTATAACTTTTGCCGATTCAACGTAAGGAAGTTCACGGCAAATTTTAAGCTCAGCTGATTCAGTATTTAAAAAAATTAAATTATCGCCTTTTTTTATTCCTGAAGCCTCGGTAACTTCTTCTTTATCATAATAAACGCTCCCTGTTGCATATATATCATTGACTGCGAAGATAGCTCCAAGCAGCTTTGAAACCCCAAAAACCGCTAAGGAAACCACCATAACGGGAACAATAATTATAATTCCTCTGCCTATCAATTTTTTTCTTCGCATTTTTGCCTTGTTTAATCGTCTTTTTTTCATTTTATTCTCTTCTTATACTCGCTCCAATCTTAGTTAAGTTTTCTTCAATGTTTTCATATCCTCTGTCAAGATGTTTAAGATTCGTTATAACTGTCGTTCCTTCGGCGCACAAACCCGCAACTACTAAGCTAGCCGCACCTCTTAGGTCCATAGCTTTGACTTTTGCGCCTGAAAGCCTTTTAACGCCGTCAACAATCGCAACTTTATCTTCAACTTTAATGTCTGCCCCAAGCCTCAGAAGTTCACCAACGTGTTTGTATCTATCCGAGAAAATATTCTCAACAAACATGCTTCTTCCATCTGCAATAGTAGTCATTGCCATAACAGGTGCCTGAGCATCCGTCGGGAAACCAGGGTAAGGCATGGTTCTTATCAACCTATTGAAATAAGGCCTCGCGGGAGCGTCTATTTTAAGGCTGTTTTTATCGCTTGAAAATCTAAGGATACATCCGGCCTCTTCAAAAATAGGAACTGCACAGCTTATGCATTCTTCCGAAATGCCACTAAGCACCAAGCTCCCCGCAGTGACTCCGCAAGCAGCCATATAGGTTATTGCAACTATTCTGTCAGGCATTATGCTGTGTTCTGCTCCATGAAGCTTGCTAACTCCTTCAATGGTTATCACGCTGCCCTCAGAGCATTTTATTTTCGCGCCGCATTTATTCAAAAAGTTTATAAGGTCCATTATTTCAGGCTCTTTCGCCGCATTCGTGATGACGGTTGTGCCTTTTGCGCAAACCGCTGCAAGAATTAAATTTTCAGTAGCGCCAACACTCGGGAAAGAAAGCACAATATTGCAC
>CAKVDR010000024.1 GCA_934726435.1 uncultured Eubacteriales bacterium | reverse complement strand
CCATGCAAGATGATTGCTCCTATAATTGAAAGCATTAGCAAAAAATACGAAGGCGAAATTAAAGTAATTAAAATCGACGTTGATAAACACAAAGACTTAGCGGAAAAATATGAGATTATGTCTATTCCATCAATTCTTTTCTTTTCAAATGGCAAGCTCGTTAGAAAAGAAGTTGGGTTTAAATCCGAAAGAGAGATTTGCGACATAATAAATTCGGAGCTTATTTTAAAAAAATAGCAAAGGAAGAAAAATTGTGACAGACTTAGTGATAATAGGCGGCGGCCCTGCAGGCCTTACAGCTGCGATTTATGCTTCAAGAGCAGGGCTCAGCGTAACAGTTTGCGAAAAAAATATTTATGGCGGGCAAACTTCGATAATCGATAAGATTGAAAATTACCCAGGGTTTAAAAAAATAAACGGCATGGAACTTGCGAGCGAAATGTATGCTCAGGCGGAGGATCTGGGCGTGAACTTTATTTTCGATGAAGTGGTTAAAACTGAGCTTAAAGAAAGCGATAAGACTATAACCCTTAAAAGCGGCGAAGAAATTAAATGCAAAACCGTTATAATCGCAAACGGGCTTAAAAGAAGTTCTCTTGGCTGCAAGGGTGAAAATGAGTTTTTGGGCAAAGGCGTCTCATATTGCGCCACTTGTGATGGCTCGTTTTTTAAATCGAAAAAAGTTTTAATAGTCGGTGGGGGAAACACCGCTCTTCAGGACGCCCTTTATCTTTCGAACATTTGCTCGCAGGTTTATGTGATTGTTAGGAAAAACAAATTAAGAGGTCAGGATTTCCTTTTTAAAGCGATTCAAAAGCGTCCGAATATTGAGATTAAATTCGAAAGTAAAGTTAAAGAAATCAAAGGCGAAAAGTTTGTTACCAGTGCAGTGATTGAGAGTAAAGAAAATGGTGAATACGAAATGCCTGTGGACGGAGTTTTCATTGCAATTGGCTATGATCCTGATTGCGAAATTTACAAGGATCAGATCGAAATGGATGAAAACGGATATTTCAAAGCTACGGAGGATTGCGAAACGAATCTTGATGGAGTTTTCGTTGCGGGCGACTGCAGGAATAAGCCCTTAAGGCAGATTGTTACTGCTACAGCAGACGGAGCGGTTTGCGGAAATAAAGCAGCAGAATATTTGCTCAGTATATAAATTTTTAAGGAAGGATGCTAATGGAAGACGAAACTAAATGGTATGAAAAAGAATATATTCCTTTAATTTGCTTTGCTTCGGTTGTTTTTATTCCCGTCGGAGCGGTTTTGCTTTGGAAGTTCGGCAAGCAAAGCACCAAGGTGAAGTCTTTCGTGGCGGTTGTTTCGCTCGTTTCGTTTGCTGCTTTTTCTTTTTTGATTTATAAAAATTTTTCGCCCAAACCTGAGCCTGCGGTTAAAACCGTGGTGGAAATTCCAGAGAAAAAGCCTTCTTCAAAAAGCGAGAGTAAGAAAGAAGAAGGCAAAACCGAAAATAAAAAATCGGAAAAAACTGAAAAAGATAAACCCAAAGTAGTTTACATAACAAAAAACGGCAAAAAATATCATTATTCTAAATCTTGCAGGAAAGGAAACTACAAAGCCGTAAGCCTCAGCGAAGCTGTGAAAAAAGGCTACGAACCCTGCAAGAGATGCGCAAAATAAAAAATTAAATGTTCTAAAAAAGATTGGAGTAATTTTATGATAAATATACCCGAAGTGTTTGGTAGCATGGTGTTCAATGATGACGTGATGAAAAAAAGGCTTCCTCCAAACATTTATGAAAGCCTCAGGAAGTCTATCGACGAAAATTCTTCGGTGGATGAAGCAGCTGGAGAAATCGTTGCACAAGTTATGAAAGATTGGGCACTCGAAAAAGGTGCCACTCACTTCACGCACTGGTTCCAGCCTCTTACTGAAATAACGGCTGAAAAGCACAATAGCTTCTTGGATTTTACACCTGACGGAAGCGTTAAAATGAACTTTTCAGTAAAAGAGCTTATCAAAGGTGAATCAGATGCTTCAAGCTTCCCTTCGGGTGGCCTTAGAGCTACTTTCGAAGCAAGAGGTTATACATCTTGGGACCCTACTTCTTATGCTTTTGTTAAAAATGGCTCGCTTTATATTCCAACGTTTTTCTGTTCTTACAGCGGAGAGGTTCTTGATGAGAAAACTCCACTTTTAAAGTCAATTTATGCGCTTAACAAACAGTCTCTTAGAATTCTTAGAATCCTTGGAAACGATAAGATCAAGAAAGTTATTCCAACCATGGGCGCAGAGCAGGAATACTTCCTTATTGACAGAGAAATTTACAACAAAAGAAAAGACATGATTTTCTGCGGTAGGACTCTTTTCGGTGCTGCTCCTGTTAAAGCTCAAGATCTTTCTGACCATTACTTTGCCGCTTTGAAACCAAGGGTTATGTATTTCATGCAAGACCTTGACAGAGAACTTTGGAAGCTTGGTATTCCTTCTAAAACCAAACACAATGAAGTTGCTCCATCTCAGCATGAAGTGGCTCAAATTCATTCTTATTCAAACCTCGCAACTGACCAAAACCACCTTATAATGGAAATGCTCAAAGTCATTGCCGAGCGACATAATCTTGTTTGTTTGCTGCATGAGAAGCCTTTCAAAGGAGTAAACGGTAGCGGCAAGCACAATAACTGGTCGCTTTCTTCTGATACCGGCATTAACCTTCTCGAGCCGGGCAACTCCCCGCAAGATAACGTTCAGTTCTTGATTTTCCTTTGTGCGATGATTAAAGCGGTTGACGAATATTCCGATTTGCTTAGAATTTCAATTTCTTCTTACAGCAACGACTTCAGGCTCGGCGGAGCGGAAGCGCCTCCAGCAATAGTTTCGATCTATCTCGGTCAAGAAATTATGTCCATTTTGGAAGCAATTGAACGCGGCGAAATTTACACAAGGCAAAGAAGAAATTTTGAAATCGGACTTAATGTTATTCCGTCTTTCCCGTGCGATACTTCAGACCGCAACAGGACTTCACCTTTCGCATTCACCGGAAATAAATTTGAATTCCGAATGGTTGGTTCGAGCCAGTCTATCGCTTCGCCAAATATGATTCTAAACACCATTGCGGCTCAAGCTTTGAAAGAATTTGCCGATGAACTCGAAAACTTTGCTGAACCTTCAAAACATTTAAATGAGCTTCTTGTGAAAACGATTAAAAAGCACAAAAAAGTTATCTTCAACGGTAACAGCTACTCAGATGACTGGGTTAAAGAAGCTGAAAAAAGAGGCCTTTATAACTTCAAAACTTCGGTTGACGCTCTTGAACATTCACTCGATGAGAAAAACGTAAGGCTCTTCGAAACTCATGGCGTTCTCTCAAGAAGAGAGCTTAGTTCTAGGTATGAAATTCATTTGGAAAATTACTGCAAAATGGTTCATATCGAAGCTAAAACCCTTGCGAGCATGGTTAAAAATGAAATTTTACCCGCAACGAGTAAATACACGAAAATTCTGTGCGACACAGTAATCAGCAAGCAAAATCTTTCTTGTGAATGCTTTGCCGAAAAAGAAACTTTGAAATATCTTTCTGAACTTTCCGATAAGCTTTACAAAGATCTTAACACTTTGATCGCGGTTAATGATGAAGCCAACAAAACAGGGGACGCCGTCAAGCGTGCTCACAAATTCAAAGAAAAAGTTCTTTTGGCAATGAATGAAGTAAGAGAAAGCATCGATAAAATTGAAGAAAACATCCCGAAAGAATACTGGCCATACCCAACTTATGAAGATATTCTTTTCAGTGTTTAGTTTAATTTTAGCTTGACATTGATTTGTCTAAGTTAATATAATTAAACCATAGCAAATATGAAAATTTGGAGTGATATAAATGTCTAAACAGGTAATCTTAACCGAAGAAGGTCTCAGAAACCTTGAAAGTGAACTTGAAAATTTGAAAACTGTTAAAAGAAAAGAAGTAGCGGAAAAAATAAAGGTTGCGCTTTCATTCGGTGACCTTTCTGAAAATAGTGAATACGACGAAGCGAAAAACGAGCAAGCAATCATCGAAGCAAGGATTTTGGAAATAGAATCAATGCTCAAAGATGTTAAAATCATTGATGAGCATGAACTCAGCACTGAGCTCGTTAACGTTGGTTCGAAAGTTAAAGTTGAAGATATGGAATACAGCGAAATTATTGATTATAAAATCGTTGGACCAAGCGAAGCAGACCCGAGAGAAGGCAAAATTTCAGATGAATCTCCCGTTGGAGCGGCTTTAATCGGCCACGAAGCTGGAGAAATTGTTAAAGTTGAAACTCCTGGTGGAATTTGCACATATAAAATAATTGAAATTTACAAGTAATTTTTTAAAAGGGATGATAAAATGAGCGAAGATATAAACGTTCAAAACGAAAATAATGGAGAATCCGGCAGCGAAGTTTTTAAAATAAGAAGAGAGAAATTTAAAACTTTGAAAGAAAGCGGCAAAAATCCTTTTGACAAAACCACTTTCGCTTGCGATGCTCTTTCGAAAGATATTATAGAGAATTTTGAGAATTTTGACGGCAAAGACGTTTGCATCGCCGGAAGAATAATGAGCCACAGAGATATGGGAAAGGCTTCTTTCATGGATATTGCCGACGGTAGCGGTAAAATTCAAATTTACTTTAATATTAACGGCCTTGGCGAAGAAAAATACAAAGAAATTATTTCCCTTTGGGATATTGGCGACATTGTTGGAATTAAAGGCTATGTTTTCAAAACCAGAAGAGGCGAAATTTCGATTCATGTTACCGACATGGAGCTTCTTTCGAAATCTTTCTTGCCGCTTCCTGAAAAATTCCACGGCCTTAAAGACACCGACACGAGATATCGCCAAAGATACCTTGATTTGATTTCTTCCCCTGAAGTTAAAGAAACTTTCGTAAATCGCAGCCTTATAATCAGAGCTATAAGGAATCTTTTGGATTCAAAGGGCTTTATCGAAGTTGAAACCCCGGTTTTAAATGTTATTCCAGGCGGGGCGGCTGCAAAGCCTTTCATAACTCACCACAACGCTCTTGACATGGATCTTTATCTTAGAATTGCTCCTGAGCTTTACCTTAAAAGGCTCATTGTTGGAGGCATGAATAAGGTTTATGAGCTCGGCAGACTTTTCAGAAATGAAGGAATTTCAACCAAGCACAATCCTGAATTCACAACTATTGAGCTTTATGAAGCTTATTCAGACTATAAAGATATGATGGATTTGGCTGAAGAAATGATTAGAAACTGCGCAAAAGCCATTGGCAAAACCGAAGAAATTGAATATCAAGGCGAAAAGATTGACATTTTCAAACCTTTCGAAAGATTAACAATGATCGAAGCAGTTAAAAAATACACCGGTAAAGATTTCGGTGAATTTGCTTGCAACACTGAAAAAGCAAAAGAAGTAGCTAAAGAGCTCGAAGTTGAAATTAAAGAAAGCGACTCTTGGGGCGACATTTTAAATAAAGTTTTTGAAGAAAAAGTTGAAGAAAACTTGCTCCAGCCGACGTTTATTTATGATTACCCTGTTGAAGTTTCGCCACTTACAAAGAGAAAGAAAGAAACTCCATATTTGGTTGAGCGCTTTGAGCTTTTCATAACAAGAAGAGAACTCGCAAATGCTTACTCAGAGCTTAACGACCCAATTGACCAAAGAGAAAGATTTGTTCGTCAAATGGAGCTTCGTGAAAAAGGCGACGAAGAAGCCAACATGATCGACGAAGACTTCATAACTTCGCTTGAATATGCAATGGCTCCTACGGGCGGCCTTGGAATGGGAATTGACAGGCTTGTTATGCTTTTGACTGACAGCCCTTCAATAAGAGACGTAATTATTTTCCCAACAATGAAGAAATTACCGGTAGAAAAAGACTAATTTTGGCTACATACGGCTGTATCATAATTGATATGGCCTTTTTCTGTATAAAAATTTGAATTAAGGAGAAATAATCATGAAAAATATAACCGTAATGGGTGGGGGCGTCCTTGGAACTCAAATTGCTTTTCAGGCGGCTTATGCTGGCTTTAACGTTAAAATTTGGCTCAGGAGCGAGGGCAGCATTCAAAGGACTAAACCGAAACTAGATTTCGTTAAAAAATCTTATGAAGATGCCATAAAATTAATGGCGACTAATGAAGGCAAAAACGCAGGAAATTGGTGCTTCGGGATTTCAAATTACGATGAATTCGATGAAAATAAATGCCTTGAAAAAGTAAATGAAGCTTATGAAAACATCGTTTTGGAACTCGATATGAAAAAGGCAACCGAAGATGCCGATTTGGTGGTTGAATCAATGACCGAAGACTTCAAAGCTAAAAAAGACCTTTACTTGCGTTTAGCACTACTTTTGCCTGAAAAGACAATTTTAGTTACTAACTCTTCAACGATGCTTCCGAGCAAACTCGCTAGATTCACTGGGAGACCCCAAAAATTTTTAGCGCTTCATTTTGCTAATTCAATATGGAAAAACAACACAGCTGAAGTCATGAAGCATTCAAAAACCAGTGATGAAGCTTTTGAAGAAGTTATGAAATTTGCAAAAGAAATAAAAATGATTCCTCTCCCTCTTAAAAAAGAAAAATCGGGTTACTTGCTCAATTCCATGCTTATTCCGCTTTTGTTTTCTGGGCTTGATTTACTTGTTAACGGAATTTCAGATCACGAAAGTATCGACAAAGCTTGGGTTTTGGGAACGGGTTCACCAAAAGGCCCTTTTCAAATTCTTGACACGGTTGGGCTTAAAACGGCTTATGAAATAGTTAACATGTATGTTAGAATTCCTTCGTTTTTGGCACCTTATAATTTCAAAGGTATGGCTAAACTTCTGAAAAAATATATTAATGAAGGCAAACTTGGCAAGTCAAGTGGCGAAGGATTTTATAAATATTAAATTCGGTTAAAAACATTTGCTGATGGCTTCTACGGTGTAAGTAAGGTCATTGGCATTTTATTTTTCGAGGTGATAATATGGTTGATTTTTTGATAGTTGGTTTTGGCGGGTTTATAGGTTCTGTGGCAAGATATTTATTCGGTAAAATTCCCGTTTTTGCAAGCTTAGGATTTCCTGTTTCTACTTTGCTTTTGAATTTTATAGGTTGTTTATTCATAGGAATAATAAGTTCTTCGGCACTTGATTTTAAGTTTGATTTATTTTTAAAAATCGGGATTTGCGGAGGATTTACCACGTTTTCTACTTTCTCACTTGAAATGTTTAACATGATTAAATCGGGGAAAACATCGCTAGCTATTATTTATTGCTTTGCAAGCGTTTTACTTGGTTTGGTGGGAGTAGTTTTAGGCTCTAAAATAAGATTGAACTTTTAATACTTGAGGAGATGTTAAAAATGAAGAAGTGGACGGCAACTATTCTTTCGGTGATGTTTATATTTCCTACTGTAAATGCATCGCCTGAAAACAACATAGTTGATTCTAACCCGAATTTTTCTTATAAAATAGTGGGTAATAAAGATGTTATTTTAACCGAGATAAAACCTACTAAACTTAAAAAGCTTTCAGATCCTGTCGAAGAACGGTACAACGTTATTGAAGTTGCAGATAATGCTAGTAAAGCTGAGATTATTCCGAAATATTGCAATTGTTTCGACGTGGTTACATTTTGGATGCTTGTCGCTGGGCTTATGATTTCCCCTTTTTTTATGTTTTCTGGCTTTTTGTTTGATAACCCTAACAATGTTCCGAAAGTTGGCAAATTTAAAGGCAACAAATACATTTATTCAGGAATAACTTCTGTAGATTTGCCTCATTGTAAAAAAGTTGGCAAAAAAGCTTTTCTCGGCTGCCAAAATCTTAAAACCGTAAACTTGCCTAAATGCACTGTTCTAGAAAAAGGTAGTTTGGCATGCTGTAACAATGTTACTAAACTTAATATTCCTGAGTGCCTAGTTTTGGACAACCCCTTTGGAATCGATACCGGACATTATACATATTATGACGCATGGAAAAACCTTAAGGAATTAAATGCTGAAAAATGCACGAAAATTGAAGATTGGTGCTTTAGAGGTTTTAAAAGCTTGGAAAAAGTAAATCTTCCCAGTTTGATTACTCTGGGGTATGAAAGTTTTGCACTTTGCCGGTCTTTGGATAATGTATCCTTGGATTCTTGCATTACTATTAAAGAATTTGCTTTTAGAAAATGCATATCTTTGAAAAATATAAATTTGCCTAATTGCGAAAAAATCGGTAAGGGCGCTTTTGATAGTTGTTATAATATTAGAAAATTTAGTGCGCCGAAAGTAAAGGAAATTAATCAAAATGCGTTCGTAACACCGAAAAATAGAAATGGTAAGACAGAACTTTTCCGTTCCAGCAAATTAGAAGAAGTGTATGTTCCAAACTGCACTTACATTGGCGAAAATGCTTTTGGTGATTGCAAAAAACTAAAAAAAATAACGGTTTCGAGTGATTGTAAATTTTCAAAAAATTCATTGCCATTTGAAAGAGTTTCAAGTAATGAATTAGAAATTGTTAAAGTATAAAATTTGATACAAACTAAGTCATCTCAAGAACTTTTGGGATGATTTTTTATTTTTAAGTGATATTGAAAGAAATCTATTAAAATTATATAATAAGTATAATTTATTTAGAAAGTTGGGATTGTATGAGTAAAAATGTGCTTATTTTATCAGGTAGCCCTCGTAAAAAAGGCAATTCAGATTTGCTTTGTGATGAATTCATGCATGGTGCAGAAGACTCTGGAAATCAAGTTGAGAAAATTTTTTTAGGAAGCAAAAAGATTGGATATTGTAAATGATGTTATTACTGCGAAAAAACCGGCGGAACATGCGCTATAAAAGATGATATGGCAGAGATTTTGGAGAAAATTCAAAGTGCAGATGTTATTGTTATGGCGAGCCCTGTTTATTTTTATTCTATTGATGCCCAAATGAAAGCATTGATTGACAGATGTGTTGCTAAATGGACTGAAATAAAAAATAAAGAATTTTACTATATTATGACTGCTGCCGAAGATAGTGAAAGCGTGATGGACTGCACACTTGAATGTTTCCGTGGTTTTGCGAAATGCTTGGAAGGTTCGAGTGAAAAAGGCGTAATTTATGCAAAAGGTTTTTATAAAGCTGGGGAAGTAAAAGATTCAGAATATATGGCAGCTGCTTATAACATGGGTAAAAACGTATAAATCATAGCAAATAAAAACACCACCGGCTTAATAGTCGGTGGACATTTGTTTTTTGAATATTTTTAAATTTTTAATTAATTGTTTTTATTTTTGTGATCATGCATTTCAGTGTGCCCTGATAATCCATATTTATTAGAAATTGGATCTTCAAAAATAAAATTTTTCGGTGGATTGAAAGTTAAAAACATATAGGCGCCAATTTCTAAGAATAACAGTATACAACTCAAATAGCTGCATAAAAATGGTAATGAATTTAAATTAATTAAATAGTTAAATAGCAGCCCTGAACACACAAC
>CAKVDR010000023.1 GCA_934726435.1 uncultured Eubacteriales bacterium | reverse complement strand
GCCAAAACTCAAAATAGCATTCGAAACCATTCCAATTTGATTATAATTGCAGTTTAAAATGCCCTCGCTGCACTTTTCCATTTTCAAAACACCGGATTTTTCAAGAACATTCATCGCACCGGACGAATACATTCTTCGAAGACCGCCAGTTCCAAGCAAAACTCCGCCAAAATACCTAACGACTATAACCATAATATTTTTTAAATTAAAGCTTTTAATCGCCGTCATTATTGGTGTTCCGCCTGTTCCGCTGGGTTCGCCATCGTCTGAAAATTTTTCACTTTCTTCTAATATGTAACCGTAAACATGATGTTTAGCCGCATGATGAAGGAATTTTATTTCTTGCAACTTTTGTGCAGCCTCAGTGGCAGTTTTAACTTTGAAACTATATGATATGAACTTCGAGCGTTTCTCAGTTTCTTCGTATACAGACTCACTTTTTATGACATTATAATTCATAATTATAACTCACCATATTTAACAAAGTAGGCAACGCTAGACTGCGTCGCCTAATAATTTTAACTGCTTCTCTTAACGAGCTTGAGCTAAACGTTTCTTGAATTTGCCTATGCGTCCACCTGTATCCACAAACCTTTGCTTATCTGTGTAAAAAGGATGGCATTTTGAGCATACTTCAACACTGATGTCGCCACGGGTAGACATTATTTCCATTTCATTTCCGCAAGCACATCTAACTTTTGTGCTGTTGTAAGAAGGATGTATATTCTTTTTCACCTTGAATTCACCTCTTTGTCTCTAATAAGTAAGCAAATCTACATGCGTACAACATATTATATCATATAGATTCAAACTTTACAATACCCAAAAATGTTTTTTTATTAAACCACATCATTTGAAACAGCCGGCAAGGTGGACGTAACACGTTTAGCAAGCTTGCAAAGCCTTATGCGGTTGAACCTTTGAATGCACAAGAAAGGAAGATTCCCTGCAATAGAGACAAGAGAAAAAATCAAGGCATAAAGTTGAGAATTAACGCAAAAAGAAATGATAAAATACATGCACCCCATCATATGATTCCATTCAGCGCGGCATGTTTCAAAAATAAACTTTTCAACGTATTGCTTGTCTATTTTTCCTTTAAGCGAACGCTTCGAAAAGCCATTTTTAGAAACAAACTGCGGGAGTTTATCTTTCCATTTTTTAATTTTAAGAACATTCGTGTAAAAATGACCATCCTTTTCCCATTTTCTTTCTTGGTAAATTCCTCTTTTCGGGTTGAAAAAAGCCGGATTTAGGCTCATTGACAAAATAAGCACAATCAAATGCCAAAAAATCATGAGCAAAAGGTTCATGAAAATAATGTCACCGATGTCGTCTGTTATCATTGCCTCAATCCTCCTTTTTAACTTATATTTTGCATCGCATTTTTAGCTTCAGCGAGCTTGTCTTGTGCTTCATTTATTAAAGTTGTTCTTTCTTCGCCGAAGTTTTTAGGAACTGCTTTTTTATACATTTCAATTGCTTCAAGATAAATCTTATAAGCGGCCATCATTTGATTATAATGGTCTCTAGCTTCTGCAGGAACGCGAGGTCCAAGCTTTTGTTCTAAATCAGAAACAAATTTCGGGAATTTTTCAGACGTTGCTATGAATTTTTCATAAGATTCTTTTGAACCATTGTAGGAAACAACTTGGTCTAAAAAACTATCAAGAACTTTGTCGAAATCTTTATTTTGAATCACAACTTCCTTTATATATTCATTTTTCGTCAAAACTTTCGGGGCAACTTTTTCAAAATAAAAAATCGTACCGATTATCGCTAAAATCACAACCGAAACCACAGCAATTATTCCTTTTTTCTTATCCATTTTGATAGTCATTTTTAATTTCTCTCCATTTCATAGAATTTATGCTTCCTATACTTAGTTAGTGTACCACATTATTTGAGATTTTGCTACAAAAATTTTATTATTTTCATAATTTTTTACATGATATGCACATTCGGATATAAAATTCTTAAATTCAGATGCAAAAACAACAAAAAAATAGGCTCCTCAGGGTGTAACTGAGAAGCTTATTAAAATTAATTATCAGATTAAATTATTCTTTAATGCTGTTTTCTGCAACTTTAGCTTCATATTTTTTGCTAAGGTTGAATACAGAACCAATCCATACAACAACTGTTGTTGTGAAGAGAACTGCTATTGTTGCTAAGTGGTCAGTAAGCACAGAACCTGCAGAAACAACGCTTGTTAAGAACATTCCAACTGCAGAAGCACCTGCTTTACCTGCACGGCCGCCAATAACTTCAACTGCTGCTTGACCTTTTGTTCTTGTATCTTCATCAAGCGGCAAGTAAGCCATATTTTTGGTTGCATCGAATAAGCAATATTTTACGCTCTTTGAAAGTGCGTCTTGAACAAGTCCGAACCAAACTGCAAGAACTACAAAGCTTGTTCCGAAGATTGTTGGAGAAACATATTCGCCGTAAAGAACTATTACAAAGAATATTCCGCCAAATATAGCTAAGATAGATGCAGGAATTAATGCTGCTGTTCTCCATTTTGTTTTTCTTAAAACGTTTTGACCTAAAAGAGAAGCGATTATTGTTAAAATACCTGTAAGCATTGAAAGGTTTGCCATCATGTCAGAAACTCCGGTTGCACCTTTTGCCATACTGTCTGTATATTTTTTCCAAATAACTTCAAAGAAGTTAATTCCAATACCATAGCAAAGAACTATAGCGCAAATCATTAAAAGATATGGGGATTTGCAAAGAATTTTGATACCATCCATGATACCAACTTTTTCTTTTTTCTTTTTTTCTTTAACTTGAGTTGGGTCATAAAGCTTAGGATCTTTAAGAACTACTGCGTTTATGTACCAATACATAATCATTGTAGCAATTCCGAAAGCGATACATACGCCTACGCAAACATAAATATGTGCGTCTCCGCCCATTTTGGAAACAGTTTTTAAAAGTCCGCCCGAAAGAACAACGCCGATGTTTCCTACGATTGCATAAAGGCCGAAGAATCTTTTAACTTCGTTTTTCATTGTTACTTGATATGCGAATTGCCAGAAAAGTGAAGAAATTGCCATTGTTCCCCAAAGCTCTGAAAGAACATAGAATAAAGTAAATGACCAGTTAGTTAAGCAAGGAATAATCCAGTAAAAGAATTTTGGCCATGAAGCCTGCATTGCTCTAACTGTTGCTTCGTTTGCATGAATAGATGCATGGTTTGGATATAAGAACAATACAAAAATTGCATAGAATGCCATGAATGAGGAAACCATTATGTAGAATGTTTTCTTAAATCCAAACTTATTAAGTAAAAATGTATAAAGTATAACAAGTAATACAGCAGCAGGTAAAACAAACCAAAGTTTAAGTTGTGGAATAAGCTCCGAACCACCGCATACTGCTAATTTTCTTACTAGAGAGTCTTTTAAGTCCCTAACCATTGTGTAAACAAATAAAATAAAGAACATCAAGAAGCTCATCGGTAAAAACTTCTTAAGTTCATAGCCATGAATAGGCCACAAAATAGACTGCAATTTGCCAAATTCCGGTTGTTTTCCGGTGGCTTGAGTTGAGTCACCCATCAATAATCTTCTCCTTACATAAATAAATAACCGCGACACATTTCCCGAAGCCTTTGCATACCACCTATGCGTCTTACCACCCCTTTAACTTTCAAGGTAGAATCATACTTGCAAAGTTTCTTCATGAACTGTATCCGTTTCATGCTGTGATTATACCACAAAATTCAAATTTTTGCTACAAGAAATTTTTAGCACGATAAAATATTATAATATATCACATATTCACAAAAATATTTTCATTTTATATTGTGTAAATTACTAAAAATTTAATCTTTTTCACTCATCGACAAGTCAAATTCATTTTTAAACCACGAATTTTATTTTTTGTTAATTTTAAGCCTTAAAAATTTAAATTACAAAAATTTTAGATATCTTCTTGCAATTGTGAGCAAAATTTGATAAGATATTACTTTAGATGGAGGATTTTAAAAAACTCAAATCTTTCTACTAATAGATTTTACTTAAAAGTGAGGAGAATTTACTATGGCAAAATGTGAAATTTGCAGCAAAGCTGTGTCGTTTGGAATAAAGGTTTCGCACTCTCACAGACGTTCAAACAAAATGTGGAAACCTAACATCAGAAGAGTTAAAGCTGTTGTTAAAGGCACTCCAACCCACATCTACGCTTGCACAAGATGCATTCGTTCAGGAAAAGTTCCAGTTAGTGCTTAAAACTTAATAGTTTCGGTGTGAAAAATGGAAATTCAAATCTTAGAAAACACAGTTACACTGAAAAATTTTAAAAATTTTGGCCTCGGTCAGACCTTTGACTGTGGTCAATGTTTTCGTTTTAAGCAAATTTCTGATAATAAATTCCAAACGATTGCTTACAAAAAAGTTTTAAATATCATTCAAAATGAAAATGAAATTATTTTTGAAAACACAAACAAAAGTGATTTTGAAAACATCTGGAAAAATTATTTCGACCTTGAAACCGACTATGCAAAAATTTGGGGAACTCTTTCGAAAATAAGTCCTGTTCTTTCTGCGGCATATGAATTTGCGCCGGGAATAAGAATCTTGCACCAAGAACCTTGGGAAACGCTTTGCAGCTATATTATTTCTCAAAATAATAACATACCGAGGATCAAAAAAATAATTGCAAAACTGTGCGAGCTTTTCGGCGAAAAAATAGAAGGCTTTGAAAACGAATTTGATTTCCCTTCTGCAGAAAAAATCGCAAGTTTAAGCCTTGAAGATTTAGCACCTATAAAATCAGGTTTCAGAGCGAAATATATTTTAGATGCAGCGAAAAAAGTTTCTTTAAAAGAAGTTGATCTCGGAATAATAAATAACCTTCCGTTTGATAAATCAATGGAAACTTTAATGAAAATAAACGGTGTTGGGCCGAAGGTTGCTTCCTGCGTGCTTCTTTATGGGTTTCATAGGCTTGAAGCCTTCCCTATGGACATTTGGATGAAAAAAGTTATGAACACTTTTTTTGAAGGAAAAAGCAGCGAAATTTTCGGGGAATATGCCGGTATTGCCCAGCAGTATCTTTACAATTACAGCCGAGCAAAGGCAAACGAACTTTTTAATTAAAAATTTTTTGAATTAACTCTGCGAGCTTAAAATCGAGCTCGTAGTTTTCATTTATGTTCTCAAAAATCGAATTTATTAAATTATAAATCTTTTCTTCGCAGAACTTTTTAGCTTCTATAAAGATTTCAAGAGCCTTAAATTTAATAATATATTCCCCTTCATTTTCAACGATATCAAGCTGCGAATCACTAAGTACTTCGCTAAGTTCACTTTTTTCTTCAGCAGCAGGCAAACACATTGGCGGGAACATCACGCACCACCAGTTTTTGCCCTTGCCTTGGCCAATAGTAATTCTAAGCGCCGTGTAAAACCCTGCAGGAAGTGTCACTTCTTTATATCTTCGAATATTGAAATACATTTTCGTGACCTCGGCTTTAACAGGGTAATCATAGCCATTTTCATGAACAACATTTTTCGCAAAATCTTCAATTTCATTTATTTTTGATTCTGCAACCTGCTTGGCTTCTTCAAGATTTGAATAAACCTCAAGTTCACTGCCGAATTTATTTATTATTTCGTCTCTTACTTTCAATTTGAGGGTTTGATCTTCGCAAGAATCGGAATTGGCTATAATATGTAATCTTAGAATTTTTTCACTTATACTTTCACACTTGCCCGAAAAATTAAGCATCGAAACAATCACAGAAAAAACAAACCCAAAAATTAAAGCTTTAGTTTTAGTATTTAGCACAAATAAAAAGCCCCTTTCTTTCTCTCTTGTAAAGAATTATGGGCTCTTTTTTTATTTCTTATTCAAAAAAACTTGATATTTTTTAAAAACCTCTTGAAGCTCCGCCACCGCTTGAACTTCCTCCTCCGCCAGAAAACCCACCGAATCCGCCTGAATCGCCGCCAGAATGAAAGCCACCGCCACCATAACCGTCGTTGTTGAATTTATTATCGTCAGACTTTCCAAAAGGAATAAGAGCAAAGCCAAAAACTACTACCAATATTATAACTGCAGCAATCGTGCCGGCAGTGTCTTCTTCAGGTTCTGCTTCTTTAACTATTTTATCAACTTCACTTGGCACCTCGAGATTATATTCTCCATAAACCTCGCTTAAAATTGCAGAGTAAAGCGCTTTTATTCCTTCATCCCATTCATCGGATTTAAAATGCGGCACGGCGTAAGTGTCGAGGAATCTTCCTGCTTTCGAGTCGTTCACTCTTCCTTCAAGGCCGTCTCCGACTTCAATTCTCACTTTTCTTTCTTCAAGCGATAGAAGAATCAAAATTCCGTTGTTGAGCTCTTTGTCGCCTATTCCCCAACTTCTAAAAAGCTCCAAAGCATAGTCAGCAATTTCTTTGCCTTCCAAGTTTTTAACGGTCACAACAGCAATCTGAGCTTTAGTTTTTTCGCAAAGAGCGGCGCTATTGCTAAGAATATACTGCTCGGTTTCATCGCTTAAAATCTCAGCAAAGTCATTAACATAAAAATCTTTACTGGGGCTGGGCACGGCAAACGCCTTCACACAAACGAAAGAAACAATAATAACCGCTAACAAAATAATTATTTTCCTGAATTTTTTATACATTTGCCGTACCTCCTAAATTAAATTTATTTGTTAAAATCAACGGTCGGTGTAGTAGTTTTCGCTTGTTCGCTTGCTTCAAAGCGTTGAGCAGTTTGGAAACCAAACATAGAAGCAAATATAACTGAAGGGAAACTTCTAACTGCTCTATTATAGCTTTCAACCGCTGCATTGTAGTCTTTTCTCGCAACTGCAAGCCTGTTTTCAGTGCCTTCAAGATTATCCATCAAAGCGGTAAATTGAGAATCTGCTTTGAGGTCAGGGTAATTTTCAGCCACAACTAAAAGTCTGCTAAGTGAATTCGAAAGTTCCTGGTTAGCCTCAGCTTTTTCAGAAACGCTTGAAGCCCCGGCGAGTTTCGCTCTTGAATCAGAAATGTTTGCCAAAACCGAAGATTCATGATCCGTGAAACCTTTAACCGTATTTACAAGGTTTGGAATTAAATCACATCTTCTTTGAAGCTGAACATCAATGTCTGCATATTTGCTATCAACATTTTCTTTCAAAGAAACCAAATTATTATAGCTTCCAATCGAAGCAAAACCTAAAATTACTATCAAACCCAGAACAATTAAACCTATTATTCCCCCTGTTGACATCTTTTTCATAATTAATTATCTCCTTTCTTGCGCTTAGGTAGCTGAGCTTACAACAACATAAGCTGAGTCGGACTTATTCTCGAATTTCACGCTGTAAGCCTTGATTTCATAAACGCCCTCTTTTGAAGGTGCGGTGTAAAGGCCGTTATTATCGATAGTTCCTGTGTTATTTTCAGCCATTGCCCATCTTACTTCTTGGCTTATTGCCCCTTCGATATGAGCTTCGAACCTAATTTGTTCAAGCGGTTTGACCCTTGCGGTGTTAGGAGTTATAACAACTCTAACGTTTTCATCAATGACCAAATCTTCTTGCGGTTCTTCGATTTCCGCCGGTTTGAACGCCCACCATCTTACGTCAATTGCCTGAGCAGTGGTTTTTTCTCTTAATCTAACACCAAGACGAACCGTTCCCTTTTTGGAATTAACAATCGCAGCAACTTCGGCTTCAGGCGATGAAATTAAAATTTCGTCCTTTGTAAATATACTCTTGTTACCGAAAACAAGCAAGCCTTTTTCATCTGTCATATAATTTGAACTGTTGTCAATTGCGGTAACGATTCCAACATTTCCTTCGCCAAGGCCATGAACGAATTCATAAGAAAAGTAAGATTTACCCGGTCTTGGGTTAAATCCAAGGTTAATTCTCTCAACGCCTGTTACAATGTTATCAATCTTAGGTTCAGGCATCTCAACAACCTGCGGGACACTTTCTTCTTTTTCTTCAGTTTTAGCAGCAACTACTTCATGCTTTTCGGAATCTTCATCAAGAGTTTGAAGCAAACTCAAAAGCTCATTGCTGTAAAGATATTGTTTGAAAGGGTGCTTTTCATAGCTTTCAATAAAATAAGTAAGTTGGTTTGTAACAATATGGAACTTAGCAAGACAGATGTATTTATTATCAACTTTTTCAATAATCTCGCTGAAGTTTTTGCCGTAGTAATCATTTATGATAATGTCTCTAATCGGCGTAGAACTGATAGTTACCGGCTGCTCGAAATCTTCTTCAAGGGTCATTTCGTCATTTCCGACTTTAACTTTGAAAGAATCTTTCGGGATGACTATCTTCGCCATAGCATCAGTGATAGCATCGCAGCGCATGAAGTAATCTTTGCGCATAGTTTTGTAAGTTGAAATTTCAGTTTCCTGGAAGCTGATATTCAAGCTATCATCCCCGCTTAAACTCTTGAAAAATTCGCCATTTACATCGAAAGAGTATCCTACAGGAGCTTCGACGTTTTCTTTTTCAAAAATAACCGAAATCTTCAAAAGTTTAGATGGGTTAACATATCTGCTTATTTCAAGGCTTATTTTAACTCCGCCAGCATCATAAAGTTTCTTGGAATCGAAAACTAAACTGTCGATTTTAAGATCTTCTTCTTTTGGCTTTTCAGAAGTTAAAAACAGCTCATAACCTTCTGCAATACGGTTGTATTCTTCGCTAACACCGTTTGATTTGCCAGAGCCCGCAACTGAGAAAGTTGTTTCTTTGGGTTCTTCGGCGTATTTAATGCAAAGATACAAAGTGCCTTTGTCTTTATTTTCTTCAAAACCTTTTATAACGTTGAGACGTCTGACATAAGGCTCCGAAACAACGATTTCACGGCCCATATAATCAAGCGCCAAGCCGGTTTCAAGCGAAAAAGTTTTGTTATCAACAAGAATAACGTCAAGACCAGAAACAATTCCTGCGCCGTTTAGCATTTTGTTTCCAAGACGTCTTTTTGAATTAAAATATTCTTGCTCCGTTTCAAAATCTCTAACGGTCATAAGCTTGCCAAAAAAGTAATTATTTCTTTCACCGGAATAATACTGCTTATTTTTCATTGCTCATTCTCCTTTTTATTTGTTTTCCTAAAAGTCGTAAGCGGCTCAGTTGGCAGCAACGGCTAAATTGTTGGTGTCGCGCTGTTTTCTGTCAAGGATCAAATCTTCATTTTTGGTTATAAACGAATTTATTCCTATATAGCAGTGATTGTCAAGGTAAATTTGATCGTTAAGAACAACCAAATTACAAATTGAATCCACTGGTTTAACGCTATTAATAACCTTTAAAAGTTCAACGTAGCTTTCGTTATCTTTAACATGCACACCTGGAACCATAACCGTAAAAACATATCCGTTATCCCCGAAAAGGTTTTCAATCACGTCTTTTTGTTTCTTGTAAACCATGTTTTCTTTAACATCAAACTGCTCAACGATTATCGGTTCAATTCCGGTATACTCTTCAACTATTTTTGAAATTGCTCGTTTGGTTCCTTTCATTTTATAGATCTTAACAGACTCTTTTATGAGCTTTCTTAGCCTTTTTTCGCCCCAAATTGCGGCATCTTTGACCGAAAGCCAACTCGCAATCCAACTTAAAAAATCTTTTGTGGTTCTGTCGGGGTCGAAATTAAGCGCAACAAAGTCAATTTCATCTTCAAGATCAACGTAAATCGACTGGAATATCCCAAGAAACCTCGTTAAAAATGAATTCTCGGTTTCGTTTTTTCGGTAAATTTCAGGGAGGTAATCCATAAAAGTCACTTTCGGAAATTCAACTTTCATTGAATCTATCACAACAGGCACTCGCTCATAACTCACCATTTCAAGGCAAATCCAAAGGTATCTTCCTTTGAAACCA
>CAKVDR010000022.1 GCA_934726435.1 uncultured Eubacteriales bacterium | reverse complement strand
AGACAGTAGTTTTTTGGGAGTTCCGAACAGCGTTGCGAAAAAATTAAAGATTAATTTAAAAAATTTCTTTCTTTATTCTTCAAGGGAATTAGTGCATAGATGCGTTTCTTTAGACATTAAAGAAGGAGAATTTCAAACAAATTTGGCTGTGAAACAGCTCGCAACATATAAGCTAGCAAAATTGTTTGGTATCGATAATATAGTCGTGAAAACGGAATTTGTTAAATTAATAACTGATCATGGTGAAAAATTAGGAATCCTTACAAATCAAGCCTCCGGAGTTAGTAAATCAAAAATAGAAGAAATAGATCCAGAAGTTAATGCTAAATTTCAAAAGGAAATAACTAATTTGCAAATCCTTGATTCTATCACGAATGAACAAGACCACAATCCTGAAAACTGTTTTTTTAAAATTTCAGATGGCCAGCTTGTTGGAGTAATGGCTTTTGATAATGAAGGTGGATTTGCATTAAAAACCAACTTACAGCAGGGATTATGTTGGAATGTAATTTCTCCTATATTAACTAAAAATAATAAAATAAATTTGCCACATGTTAGTAAATCTTTAGCTGAAAAAATTTTAGCTACTGAAGACGAAGATATAAAAAAAGCTTTAGATGACTTACTTTCTGATAAGCAAATGAGCTGTGTTATAGCAAGATTTAACTTTTTAAAATCAGCACTAACTAATACTATCTCTGAAAATGATGACTTTTTGCTCACTGATGAACAATGGTGTAAAAATACAATATTGCAAGAAATTTCAGGAAATTATGGTAAAACGTATTTAGTGCACTTTTTGAACCAGTTAAATGCAAAAATTAAATAATTAACCGGAAATACCATTATTAAAATATTTTAAAACCACTCATAAATAGTTAATGAGTGGTCGATTTTTTACAAAATGTTTTCCCATTTTTGACAATCTTTCTTGTTGTAACCGTGCAAATAAACCTTAACATCAGCATTTTCAAGTTCTTTTTTCACTTTTTGAATGCAATTTTTTATAACTTCTGGCGGATTATTAAAAGCGCCCTGACCTACTAATGTTAAATGAAGAGAAACGCTCTTTCCGGTTTCATGAGCTCTAATTGCTGCAACTTTTGCAATCGATTCATATTCGTTCGAAACTATAATATCGCAAATTTCTTTAAGAAGATTAGTTTTTTCATCGTTTGCATTCCAGTCAACATAATCACCTTGAAACGAAGGAGCAGCACTAAAAACTTGTAACTGTTTTTTCCCTGTTCTTTCGCATTTTACCCATTGAGAAAGAAACTTAAACTCGCCAATGTTATTTTTTAAAAAATCTCCTAAAATTTTCAAATCTTCAGTAGATTTAATTTCCAAAAGCTGCAAATATCCGTTTTTATATAAATTTGGGTATTTTATTAAAATTTTTCTTCCTTCTTTTAAAGTGCATTTTTCAAGCAATTCTTTGATTGCATCCGGCAGTTTATTTTGTAAATCAGCGGACTCTCGGTGCTTAGCAGCAGCAACTGCTTGCAAAGATGCTCGTGGGCCTTGAGTTTTATCATAAGACCAATACTTAACTGCAGTAGGACTTGAAGACATTGACTCCAAAGCATTAAATTGGCTTGCAACCTGCACAATGCTGCAATCTTCTGCGCTTTCACTTAATTTCAAAGCGTCTATTCCCTTTAATATTTTAAACGAAGGAGACTTATTCTCGGATTTGTTTAATTTTAAATATTCTGAATTAATCTGTTTTAAAGTGATATCTTTGATAGGCAAATCACCATTTTGCACCGCTAAATCAAGCTTTTTTTCAACATAAGTTCTGCCAACTTTAATCGATTCGCCTAGAAATTTGGCCAGTTCATAATATCTATCACTACTTATATCATCAAAAATGGCTACATTTGAACTTGTCTCAGAGGATTTTTCGTTAGTGATCTTAAAAGCTTCGTTCTGAGCTTCAGAAATTTTTGCATCTTTTAAATATGAAATTAAATCAAACTGATTTTCAGCCTCTACTTTCGAAGATAAAACATAAGAATCGCTAGAAACCGCATAAACTTTTCCGCTATTTGCAAAATTTGCCAGCGGAGTTAAAAACGTTATTAAAGAAAGCAAGCTGCCTATCGCGCCTTTTTTCATTGATACCCCTCCTGTTATTTCTGTTAATTGTTCTTCAGATAATTCACTCAAATCTTTTTCATAATTTTTCACATCATCATAAGTGAAATTAAACCCATTTTCCTTTGCTTTTGAAACAATGTGCATATAAATTGCCTTTTCATCTTTGATCTTGCCCGATATTTCATTTCTTAATTCTTTTAAAATTTGCTCATTAGTTTCTAAAAAAGAACAAAATCTTCTTACCTCACTTCTCATAATTTACCTCCTTTTTGATTGTATAAACAAAACATTTATATAATATATATTTTTGTATTTTTTGTCAAATATTTATAATAAAGTAAAACCACCGGAATAACCGATGGCTTGCAGCTTGATCACATAAGCACTGTTGACAAATACTGAATTTTAATTGAATTATCTTTGGTTCTTGAAAGCTTAGCTCTGTTGCCGTTGCCATCTTCAATTGAAAGCTTTTCCATTTTATATTCTTCAAAAAAATTTACAACCGTACTTTCAACAAAACCGGCCCACTTTTGAGGGTTATTTTTTCTCTCACCAAAAGAATCTTCTTCAAGAATTTTTTTAAGTTCGCTAACTGAATCGCTGTTCATTTTCGTGCCTCCCTACTGGCTTAAAACTTTGGCTCTTGCCCGCTCTAATATTTTAGCAGAAACTTTTGCGAAAAGAAACTTTTTTATTTCAAAATTAAATCAAGTTCATTCGAAAGCTTCACGAAATCATCGAGTTTAAGGTTTTCAGCCCTTAAATTTTGCGCTATTTCGGCAGAAGCAAGCAAGTTTTCAATTCCATTTTTAGGCATTTTAAGCCCGGAACTAAGCGAATTGAGTATATTTTTTCTTCTTTGCGAAAAAGCCGCTTTAACAATCTTGAAAAAAGAATTTTTATTTTTAATGTCTTTTCTGTTTTCACTGCATATTTTAATTCTAATAACGCTCGAATCAACCGCAGGGACGGGCATGAAACAAGTTTTGTTAACGTCGAAAAGAATTTCAGGTTTGCCGAAATATCTAACTGCCAGGCTTATCGCGCCCGATTTCCTCGTGCCGGGTTCTGCGCAGATTCTCTCCGCCGCTTCTTTTTGAACCATAACCACAATTGAATTTATTTCAAACTCGCTTTCCAAAATGTGCATTATAACTTCGGAGGTTATGTAATAGGGCAAATTGGCGCAAACACTAACCCTTTCGCAGCCGCTAAGATTTTCTTTTATTATTTTCGATAAATCCGTTTTTAAAATATCACCGTAAATTATTTCGGAATTAGGGAAGTCTTTCAAATTCTCTTTCAAAATAGGAATAAGCCTTTTATCAAGCTCAACCGAAACCACTTTTTTAAACCTTTTCGCAAGCTCGGCGGTAAGCGTACCAATCCCCGGGCCAACCTCAATTATTCCGTCACTTTCGCCGCAAGATTCAGCCATCTGCGGGCAAACAAAAGGGTCAACAATAAAATTTTGGCCAAGACTCTTCGAAAATTTAAAATCATTTTCAGAAATTATTTTTTTAACAACCTTTGCATTTGATAAATCTTCCAAGATGTTTCTCCTTAAAGTTTTTATTTGATTATACCATTTTTGCAAGAAAAAATCCAAGCAAAGTATTTTTACTCTGCTTGAATGAATTTTAAGATTTATCTTGAGACTTAGAAAAAAGCGCCGCAACATAGCCGCACAAAACCGCCGCTGAAATTCCCGCCGCTCCTGCTGTTAATCCTCCTGAAATAACGCCTAAGAATCCTTGCTTTTGAATCGCTTCAACAACGCCTTTAGCCATCAAATATCCAAACCCGCAAAGCGGAACGGTTGCCCCTGCACCAGCAAATTTAACCAGCGGCTCGTAAACTCCAAGGGCCGTTAAAACAACGCCCGTAACAACAAGCAAAACCAAAATTCTGGCCGGAGTCATGTTTGTTTTGTCGATGAGTATTTGCGCCAAAATGCAGATTATTCCTCCCACTAAAAAGGCCCAAACATATTCCATAGCCGAGTCCCCTTTCTTTAAAAATTTTACTTAATAAAATTCTTGTGTTAAGCTTAGTATGTGAAACCACATTTAAAATATTCTTAAAAACGGAGACTTAGATATGATTGTTATTATTTGCGCAATGCAAGAAGAATTCGACGAAGTTGTTAAATTAATGGAAAATCCTATATTTTCAGAGCTTAGTTACTTCCAAATAGCCAAAGGCAACATTGAAAATAAAAGTTGCATCGTGGCTCTTTGCGGTGTTGGGAAGGTTCACGCGGCCATTTGCACCCAAAGCCTCATAATGAAATTTAACCCTTATTTGATTTTAAACGTTGGTGTTGCCGGAGCGATAGACTCAAGACTCAAAATCTCAGACGGAATTATCGCAGAAGCTTTAATCCAGCATGATTTTGACATTTCTGCATTCCCAAACCGTAAAAAAGGCGAGATCAGCGGGATTAATTCCGTGGAAATTAAAACTACTCCATGGGTAAGAGAAAAACTTTTAAAATGCAGCGAAGAAATATCCGAAAGTAAATTTTACAGCGGAACAATCCTAACCGGCGACCAATTTATTAATTCGAAAGAAAAAATAAATAGCCTTAAAAATGAATTCGGCGGACTTGCCTGCGAAATGGAAGCCGGAAGCATCGCTCAAACGTGCTTTCTCGCCAAGGTTCCTTTTGGAATAATAAGAACTATTTCAGACAGTGCTGACAATAGCTCTCATGTTGATTTTTATTCTTTTTTGAAAAAATCTTCAGAAAACGCCGCTAAACTTTTGAAAGAATTTATAAAATCGCTAGAGGATTAATATCCGCAATTATCGCAACATTTTTAAACTCCTTCAGCGGTTTAAAGCTCATTATAGCTTCGTTTATCATGCTTCTGAAACGTTTTGTATTCCTGCACTTTATAATTATTTTAAATCTATAGTGATTTGCCACTTTTTCGATATTCGCGCTTGCAGGCGGGAAAATTCTGAGCGGTAAATCGCTATATTTTTCTTTCGAAAGCAAAACAAGTTTTTCGAAAAATACTTTGCAGGCATCAAACGCGAGATTTTTGTTCACAGCTTTGAACGAAACAAGGCAAATATCAGCGAAAGGTGGCGTGAGCATCAATTTTCTAAGAGCTATTTCTTCTTCATAAAAAGCTTCGTAATCTTGATTTGCAGCAAAATTCAAAACGCTGTTTTCAGGCGAGAAAGTCTGGATTATAGCCTTGCCTCCGGGGGCGTATCTTCCGGCTCTGCCGATGGTTTGAGTTATCAAAGAAAAGGTTTTTTCGCTTCCTCTGAAGTCGCCACTGTAAAGATATTGATCCGCCATTAATATTCCAACCAAAGTAACATTCGGGAAGTTAAACCCCTTTGAAATCATTTGCGTTCCAATCAAAACATCGTATTTTCCATTTTCAAAATCTTTTATGATTTCTTGTTTATCGCTCATTTTAGTGTCAGAGTCCAGCCTCAAGATTCTTGCTACCGGCAAAAGCTCCTGGAGTTGAAACTCAGCTCTTTGCGTGCCAAAGCCAAGGTAAGAAAGCTTTTTTTCGCCGCAAAACAAGCATTTTTCGAGCATGCTTCTTGAATATCCGCAGTAATGGCAAAGGAGTTTTTCATCCGATTTATGATAATTAAGTGATACGCTGCAATGCGGGCACATCTGCACTTCACCACAACTTTTGCATTTCACAAACGTGTTAAACCCTCGCCTGTTCAAAAGAATAATCGCTTGATTTCCATTTTTTATTGTTTTTTCAACTGCGTCTATAAGTTCCGAACTAAAAAGAACCTGACCATCACTGCTGAATCTTCCGCTTATATCAACAATTTGTGTTTGAGGGAGATTCAAATTTTTGTATCTATTTTTGAGTTCAAAGAGATTATATTTACCAGTTTTCGCCATGTAATAGCTTTCAAATGAGGGCGTTGCAGAAGAAAGAACCATCATGCAGCCGTGAAATTTGCAGCGACACTTGGCCACTTGCCTTGCGTCAAAACGCGGCGCAGATTCAGATTTATAAGTGAACTCATGCTCTTCGTCAATGACCACAAGACCTAGATTTTCAAAAGGTGCAAAAATAGCGCTCCTGGCACCAATGACAATGCTAACCTCACCATTTTTAATTTTTTCCCAAGCTTTCACCTTCTGCGAACCCGCAACACCGCTATGAATTACAGCAAGCTTTTCTTTATATCTTGAAGAAAAAATCCCAATAAACTGCATAGTAAGCGCAATTTCAGGCACCAAAAATATAACACTTTGCCCTGAAGCCAAAACTTCATCTATTAATTTTAAAACAACATGAGTCTTCCCGCTGCCTGTAACTCCGTGCAAAAGCGAAACGCTAAACTCCCCTTTTTTGTGAAGTTCCAGCATTTTTTTGAAAACATTTTCTTGCTCAAAATTAAGTTTTGTTTCTTGACTTTCAGGGTAAATAACATCATTTTTACAAACCTTCAAAACAGCATTTTTCTCGATAAGCGAATTCACAACGCATCGGCTGGCACCTGTGTCATTACAAATTTCTTTGATGCTCATCGGGTTTTTACCTTTTAAAAATCCAAAAACTTCTGCTTGTTTTCTAGAAAGTTTTTTATCTCCGGCAAGAAATTCCGGGTTCACGATTATCAAATCCGGTTTTTTTTCTTTCGTACTCTTTGAAACGTTAATTTTTTCGGCAATAACACCTTTTTCAATCAATTCATTCAAAATTTTTGTATAATTTTTAATTTTGAAATTTTTAAGGTCATTTGAGCAAAAAGAATCAAGCGAAGAAACTTGGTTAAAAAAGTTTTTTTGTTCTTCGCTCAAATCTTCACAAAATTCAGTTAAAAAATACTGAACATTTTTTATTTTTCCACCAATTTCCTTTGGAATTGCTGCATTTATAGCATCGTAATAAGTGCAAAAACAACTTTCTTTAATCCATTTTATGATTTCCAGCATTTCTTTCGAAACAACAGGCACATCATCCAGCACAGAACAAATACTTTTCAAATTCACTTCATTTTCAACCGAATCTTTAACCTCAATTATCATTCCTTGGCGTTTAAAATTACTCTTTCCAAAAGGAACAATCACCCTCTGCCCAGGGTTCAAGCCCTCGCTCATGCCACCAGGAATTTCATAACTATAAAGTACATCATTCAAATAATTTATTTTGCTAATTGCAACTAACGCGATTTTTATCATACACTCATTACACTTTACTTACTCGATTTTTCATGCTCTTCTATAATTTTAATAGCTTTTTCCGAAAAGTCTTTGAAACTTTTCTTGACACTTTCTAACACAGATTTGTCACATGTATTTTCGTATTTTAATGCATCTATTTCTTTAAATTTTTTATCAAGTTTTTTATCGAATTCTTCTTCAAGTTTTTTTCTTGATCTACTTTTAATGGCTTTTTCTGAAAAGACTTTAATGCTTTTTAACACAGATTTTCCACCTGTATTTTTGTTTTTTACTGCATCTATTTTTTTAAATTTCTCATAGAATTCTTCTTCAAGTTTTTTTCTAAATCTACTTTTAAGCTCATCTTTATATTCTTTTTTACTATTCCCGTAAATGGCCTTATGGAGCGCCTCCATATATTCCTCTACTTCAGTAAAATATTTAACAATATGTCCATTAGTATTTCCATTTTTATCTTGGAGAAATTTTCTACATTTTTCATAACTAGTTAGTTTTTTATACTGTAATGATGGGAATTCTTTTTTAAATTCTTCATTAAAAGCGTTACCTTCTCTACAAATATCATTATATTTTAAAATATTTTTCGAAAGTTCCGTATTTATTTTATTGTCAAATCTTGTAATTTGTCCCACAAAAATTTTTAAGAAAGCTTCTTCCTTATCACTCAAGTTTCTTGACTTAGACGTCTTACCAAGTTTAAAATCCCCTTTACAAATCAAATCCAAATCGTCAAGTAATTCTCCTCCGCCAAACTTATTGACACCATTTGGTATATCAAAAGATAACTTATGAAGATTTCCAAAATTCTCAAAAAGTTTTTTATCAAGATCTTTTTGTGACATCTTACTCATATCTGCATATTCAAAAAATTCATTTTGAGGATGGATAAGATTTTTTTTAACATTGTCATCAATTTTTTCACCCGACAAAATATTTCCAATCAAATTTTTATCTTTATCCAATATTTTTTTAATTTCATTTAAAGGAAGCTTAATCCTCATTATTGCCTGATAAAAACTTGAAAAAGTTCCTCGATTATCGTTACCACTAGAGCCGCTAAATTCTTTGGCAATTTTTTTAACTTTTTCAAAATTTTCCTTGCCTAATTCATATTTACTATAGCATTTTTTAAAATATCCTTTATGCTTTTTAATTTTCAAATAATTTATTGCCATAGTAACCGCATAATCCGAGCTATTGTCCCGAGAAAATTTTTCCAATGCTTTAAGATAATTTCCATAAGCCTCAAATATTTTTCCAAGACTCATTTCCTTTTTCTTGCCTTTTTCCCCTTGCGCAACATATTGAATTTTTGGAACATCATAAGACTTGGGTGCCGCCATCTCTAGTATTCTTTTTAAACCACTACTTTTTCCATCTAAACTACTACTTTTTTCACTAGGCATATTATCACCCCCACAATTATTGAAACCATTCGTAATTATATTATATAAAAATAATTATGTCAAGAAAAAAAACGTACAATCTAGATAAAATTTTCTAAATCATACGTAAAAATATATTATATTTCAGGATCAAAAACTTCGTATTCGCCGTCTCTAATCTCTTCATAAGCGATTTTAACAGGTTTTTCTACCACTATACTTCCAGTTTCTATTATCTCATCGGTTATCTCTCTCGCACGCTTCGCCACCGCAACAACAAGCGGATAATTGCTCATGCGGCCTTCAATCATATCCTTCACAGGCAACTTAAGCATTTTTTAAGACCTCCTCAATTTTAGGTTCCATGTATTTATACTTCATAGACTGAGCATCAATAATTTTCAAAACATTGCTGGCACATTCTTCAACATATTCATTAGTAACGACATAATCGTAATATTTTGCAAATTCAATTTCTCTTTTCGATTCCTCGACTCTTTTAGTAATAACTTCTTCAGTGTCTGAAGCGCGATTTATAAGGCGCCTGTAAAGCTCGCGAACCGAAGGGGGAATAATGAAAACACCAACAGCTTCAGGAAAATTATCCAGAATTTGTTTACCACCCTGAACTTCTATTTCCAAAATAACGTTATTGCCTTGTTCGAGTTCCTTTTCAACGAGGCTCTTCGGTGTTCCATAATAGTTGCCGCAATATTCGGCATACTCAAGCATTTCCCCGTTTTTAGCTAATTCAAGAAACTTATCCTTTTTTAAAAAATAATAATCCTCCCCGTCAACTTCGCCTTCGCGCGGTTCGCGGGTTGTGTAAGACGTAGACAGCTTCAAGTTTTTTCTTCTGCCAATGATTTTACTCATCAAAGAACCTTTTCCAACTCCGGAAGGACCCGAAAAAACTATTAAAAACCCTCTACTCATAAACTAACTCCTCAAAATTAATTATTAAGATTCATCTTTATCAATCTTGCCGAAAACAACCTCCGCGCTAAGCGCAGAAAGCACAACATGACCGGTGTCCATAATTAAAACAGACCCTGTCTTTCTTCCGCAAGTGGAATCTATCAAAACATTTTTTTCTTTGGCTATATGTATAAGGCGCTTTATAGGCGCAGAGTCAACACTAAGAACACTCACTAACCTATCAAGCGCAATATAATTTCCAAAGCCTATATTAAAAAGCTTCAAACTCAAGCTCCTGTTTTTAAAAAAATTGGAGGCGCCACCCAGATTCGAACTGGGGAATAGAGGTTTTGCAGACCTCTGCCTTACCACTTGGCTATAGCGCCATATAAAAAACTGGAGCGGATGACGGGGCTCGAACCCGCTACCTCCACCTTGGCAAGGTGGCGCTCTACCAGATGAGCTACA
>CAKVDR010000021.1 GCA_934726435.1 uncultured Eubacteriales bacterium | reverse complement strand
TGCCGGAAGTAACCCAGCAGAAATAAAACAAAAATAGCTAAAAAATATGACCACACATTGTTTTTGCAGGTGTGGCTTTTGTTTGAATTTGATTTTATCTTTCTTTACCCCAGAAGAAAAGCGCTATTGTTCCCGGACCTGTGTGACTTCCGATTGTCGGGCCGATGTTATTTATTAAAACTTTTCCGTCTAAGTTTTTGAATTTTTCTTCTATTAAATTTGCAAGTGTTTTTGCGTCTTCATAGCAATCCGATTGCGAAATGAAGCAATTGCCGCTGTAATTTTCGCCGTTTTCAGCGCATTCAACCATTTTATTTAAAAGCTCTATTATGGATTTTTGTTTCGTTCTAACTTTTGTGACAGCGTTCAGTTTGCCGTTTTTGTCAACGTTAAGCACAGGGCAAATTTTAAGTAATCCCCCAAAAAATCCTGCGGTTTTCGAAATCCTTCCGCCCTTGATGTAAAAAGTCAGGTCGGTTGAAGTGAACCAATGCCAAACTTTCAGCTTATTATTTTCGGCAAAATCTTTGAGCTCATCAATGCTCATGCCGCTGTTTTTTAAGTCTGCAAGCTTGTCCATTAAAAGGCCGTAACCCGCCGAAGCAGCCAAAGAATCGACAACATAAATTTTTCTTTCTGGAAATTTTTCTTCAAGCTCTTTTTTGGCAATCATCGCCGAATTGTAAACCCCTGAAATCCCTGAAGACATGCTTATGTGCAAAATGTCTTTGCCTTGCTCTAAAAATGGAGTGAAATAAGTGGTGAATTCATCGCTGTTAACCTGCGAAGTTTTAACGTCCGCGCCAGCGCGCATAGCTTCATAGAGTTTTTCGGAAGGAAGCGTTTGGCCTAAATCGTCGTAGTAATGAGTTTCGTTTATGAAAAAGTGAAAAGGAATAAAATTAATGTTTTTTTCGGTTAAATGCTCTTTTGTGAGATCAAGTGTCGAACAGCAACTTAAGATGTAATCAGGCATTGCATTCTCCTCCTAAAAAGTAATTTTTTAGTGCAGATTTTTATTTCTTGCAGTATAATTATACTATGAATTGTTTTGAATTAAAATCACGGCACTTCTAAACTACGATTATACTATAAACTGAGAACTTCAGCAATTCAGAAATAATTAAATGTCATAATTCTAATTATGTTCAAAAGGTGGAATTTTATGGTTAAAATACTTGAAAAAGAAGTTTTAAACAGTGATGTTTCCCGGATGAAACTTCTTGCTCCTTTGATTTCGAAAAAAGCTCGCCCGGGGCAATTTGTAATTTTAAGGGTGGACGAAACCGGCGAAAGAATCCCGCTTACGATTTTTAAAAGCGATGAAAAATCCGGCACGATTGAGATTATATATCAAAAAATAGGCGTAACAACCATGAAACTTGATGAAAAAAACGCCGGAGATTCCATTGCGGATGTTGTTGGGCCGCTGGGTAAGCCTTCTGAAATTGAAGGGTACGAAAAAGCTATTGTTGTTTTTGGTGGTGTTGGAAGTGCGATTGGTTGCCCGCTTGCTGCTGGGCTTAAAGAAAACGGCTGCAAAACCGAAATTGTTGCGGGTTTTAGAAGCAAAGATATAATAATTTTGGAAGATGAAATGAAAAGCATAGACGAAAGCGCCGTTATTGTTACTGACGACGGTTCAAACGGCAAAAAAGCCTTGGTTACCGAGCCTTTGGAGGGAAAACTTTCAAACATAGGAGGTTATGACCTTGTGATTGCTGTGGGGCCTATTCCTATGATGAGAGCGGTTTGCAACGTGACTAAAAAATACGGCGTTAAAACGATAGTTAGCATGAATTCAATTATGATTGACGGCACGGGTATGTGCGGTGGATGCAGGCTGAAAGTTGGCGGCAAAATTAAATTTGCATGCGTTGATGGCCCTGATTTCGATGGGCATTTGGTTGATTTTGCAGAAGTTTCGGCAAGAAACAGAACATTTTCAGAAAAAGAAAATGAAGCAAAAAGAAAATACTGTAATTTATTTAAGGGTGTTTGAAATATGATTAATAGAAGCAAGTTTAAAGAAAAAATGCCGGTTTTGGAAATTCAAAAAAGAAAAACTAGTTTTTGCGAAGTTGAGCTTGGTTTGCCTGAAAAAGAGGCTTTGAGTGAGGCCGCGAGGTGCCTTAACTGCAAAAATAGCCCGTGCCGAAGCGGTTGCCCTGTGGGGGTTGACATTCCTGAGTTTATTTCTTGCATTGCTGCGGGTGAGAATCAAAAAGCTTATGAAACCATTTTGAAAGATAATATTTTGCCTTCGATATGCGGAAGGGTTTGCCCGCAAGAAAAGCAGTGCGAGGCTAAGTGCATCAGGGCGAAAAACGGCGAACCTGTGGCGATTGGCCGCTTGGAAAGATATGCTGCGGATAATTCAAAAAGCATAAATAAAGCTTCTGAAATTAAAAGTAATGGCAAAAAAATCGCCGTGATTGGTTCCGGGCCTTCGGGGCTCACTTGCGCTGGCGAACTTTGCAAAAAAGGTTACGAAGCTCATATTTTCGAGGCTCTTCATGTTCCTGGCGGGGTACTTTCTTACGGTATTCCTGCGTTTAGGCTGCCACGAAATATTCTCGAGAACCAGCTGGAAGATTTAAAAAACATGGGCGTTAAAATCCACACAAATACCGTTGTTGGCAAAACTCTTCTTCTTGATGACCTTTTTGAAATGGGTTTCAGCGCGGTTTATATTTCAACCGGTGCGGGTCTGCCGAAGTTCATGGGCTTGCCAGGCGAGGGTTTGCCCGGAGTGTGCTCTGCTAATGAGTTTTTAACCCGAATTAACCTTATGAAAGCTAATAATCCTGATTACGATACGCCGATTAACATCCCAAAGAGAATTGCTATAATTGGCGGCGGCAATGTTGCGATGGATGCCGCTAGGTGCGCTGTGAGAATTGGCTGCGAGAAAGTTTTCGTTATTTACCGCAGAACTGAAGATGAAATGCCCGCAAGAAAAGACGAAATCGCTCATGCTAAAGAAGAGGGTGTAGAGTTCATTTTTCTTAAAACTCCTATTGAATTCACTGAAAATGGCGGCGTTTTGAGCGGCGTTAAGTGCGCAAGCATGAAATATGCAGGTGTGGGTGATGACGGCAGAAAACTTTTTGAAAAATCGAGCGATGATATTTGCGAAATAGAAATAGATGCGGCGGTAATTGCAATTGGCAACGGCGCTAATAAAATTTTGACAGAAAGTGAAAAAGAAATTTCAACCAAAGAAAATGGATGTATAATCACCGAAAAAGAAACCGCAAAAACTTCAAAGAAATTCGTTTACGCCGGCGGAGATGCCGTTATAGGTGCAGCTACGGTTATTCTGGCGATGGAAGCAGGCAAGCGCGTAGCAGCTCAAATTGACAAAGATTTAACTGATTAGAAGGTGGTTTTGACATATTAAAATCGCTTAAAAAACTTGGCCTTAAAATTAAATTTGATTTTTATTTCGTTGCATTTTTGGCGTTTATTTTTACTAGGGAAAATTCTTACGTTCCGCTGCTGGGAATTTTATTTGCAATTCTTCACGAAATGGGTCATCTTGTAGCAATGATGCTCAGTAAAGAGCCTATTAGTGGCATTTCATTCGGGCTTGTTAATATTGGAATTACAAGCGAAAGCTGTGAAGAAAACCTTGAAAAAAATATTTTTATTTTTGCGAGCGGACCGCTTGTTAACCTGGTTTTGGCGCTTTGTTTTTTCGTTTTTTATAATTTTAGCGGTGCTTTTATTTTTAAAACCGCAGTTATGCAAAATCTTTTTTTGGCGGGGATGAACCTTTTGCCTATTTCTTCACTTGACGGCGGCAAAATTCTTAAAATAATTCTTCTTAGAAAATTTGATTTCGCTTTGGCTGAAAAGATTTCAAGCGTAATTTCGGTTATTTTTCTGGTTCCGGTTTTCATTTGCGGTTTTTTGGTGTTGTTTAGCTTTAAATATAATTTTTCACTTTTGATAATAGGCTGCTATTTAATTTCATATATTTTTTGCAGAGAAAGTAAAATATGAGTATTTTGGAGGAGTAACATGAGCTTTAAAGAATTAAATTTGAATGAAATTGAAAAAATTAACCCTTTTAATTTGATAGGAAATGACTGGATGCTGATAACTTCGGGCAATGAAGAAAATTTCAACACGATGACTGCAAGCTGGGGCGGGCTGGGCGTTCTTTGGAACAAAAAAGTTGCGTTTAGTTTCGTTAGGCCGCAGCGTTATACTTTTGAGTTTATGGAAGAAAACGAGTTTTTCACGCTTTCGTTTTTTGATGCTGAGTATAAATATGCGCTTAGGCTTTGCGGCAGGAAATCTGGCAGAGATTGCGACAAAATTAAAGAAGCAGGTTTGACTCCATTTTTCGAAAATAATGCACCTTGTTTTAAAGAAGCTAAAATGGTTTTGATTTGCAGAAAAGTTTATTCCCAGTTTATAAGCCCTGAGTGTATGATCGATAAATCTTTAGAAAAAAATTACGAAAATAAAGATTATCATAAAATGTTCATAGGCGAAATTTTGAAATGTTTGGTGAGAGATTAAATTGAAAAAAACAGTAGTTATAACGGGCTCTTCGAGCGGAATAGGTGCGGCTATTGCCCGTGAATTTGCCGGGAATGAGAATAACATAGTGATTAACTATAAGAGCAACAAAACCGCCGCTTTGGAGCTTTTAGACGAGGTTAGAAGCAAAGGTTCGCAAGCGATTGCAATTGGCGCGGATGTTTCTGATTTTGCGCAGGCTGAAAATTTGATTAACTCTGCAATAGAGCAGTTTGGCAGGGTTGATGTTTTGGTGAATAACGCAGGAATTTCCAGAAGGGAACTTTTCACCGATATTACTCCCGAAGCCTGGGAAGAAATTTTCAAAGTAAATGTTCACAGCGCGTTTTATTGCTCGAATTTAGCGGTCAAAGATATGCTTAAAAGGCACTTTGGAAAAATAATAAACATTTCCTCGGTTTGGGGCATTACAGGGGCTTCTTGCGAAGTTCATTATTCTTCCACCAAAGCCGCTTTGATAGGTTTGACCAAAGCGCTCGCAAAAGAGCTTGGCCCTTCAAACATAACTGTGAATTGCGTGGCGCCGGGAGTTATTAAAACGAAAATGAATGAATTTTTAAGCAAAGAAGAAATTGACGATTTAAACGAATGCACGCCAATTGGTCGAATGGGTGAACCTTTTGAAGTTGCAAAACTTGTTAAATTTTTGGCTTCTTCCGAAGCTGATTTTATAACCGGGCAGGTTATTAGTCCGAATGGTGGATTTTTGATTTAAGGCTTATGAGCTTGATGAAATTGTAGTCCCTTGCCAGAAGATTGCAGATTTTTTTGGTTTCTTCATCTGCGTTAATGTCCAGGCAGAAGATTTTAAGCCGGCATTTTGAAAAGTAAGAGTTTTGGTTCGAAATGATGCTTCTTATCACATACTCGATGTTTTCCTGCTTGCCTTGCAAGGGCAGAACGTAAACTTTTTCTTCTCTGTGGAAGCATTTCGCTGGGAGATAACTCCTTTTTGCGAGCATTAATAGAATATCTACGATTCCGAAAAGCGCAAAAATGCCTAAAATAAAGTAATAAACTGAAAAAATCAATGTAATCACCTCAGTTTATAATATTATTTTTCGGGGTTTATTGTGTTTTTTCAAAAATTTAAGGCCATCTTTTACGATGACCTTTGTTTTTTATTCTGTTTCAAAACCCAGGAGTAATCCGCCTCTTTCGGCATAGTAACTGCAAAGAGCTTTTGCAGGCCTGATGTCAACTTTAGCATTTGGATAAGTTTCCAAAATTGCTGTTTTAAGTTCGTTTGCGAGAGAAATATTATCAACGTGGGAAATATAAAATTTATTCCCTGAGCAGTTTGCTTCTTTCATTTGTTTTAAAAATTCAGCAATAACTTTTCTGTTTCCGCGGCATTTTGCAAGCGGTTTTACGGTTCCTTCATCAGTCACGCCCGCCAAAATGCTTATTCCTAAAACGCCGATAGCTGCCGCAATGGCTTTGTTTATTCTGCCATTTTGTGCAAAGTTCCTAAGAGATTTAAGAACATAAACGAGTCTAGTTTTGCTTATGTATTCTTTGGTTAAGTTTTCAATTTCTTCAAATTCCGTGCCTTTTTCAATGAGATCACAGACGTAATCAACAACTAAACGTTGGTGGGAACTGGTGCTTAGAGTATCCAAAATCATTATTTTTGCATTTGGATGGTTTTCTTTGTAAATTTTTGCAGCAGCTTGAGCTGAGTTATAAGTTCCTGAAAGGCCGCTCGTCATCGTGATGACATACAGAGTTTCTGCTCCTTCAAAGGCCTCAAGCCAAGAATTTACATCCGGGCAGGCAGTGTAAGAACGCCCCTTGTGTTTTTCCAGCGTGCTGAGCATGTTTTCTATATTTGTTTTGCCGTTGTCTATCCATTTTTCGTTGTCGGTTGAAACAGTTAGGGGAACAATATATAAATTTTCGCGTTCGCCATTTTTCATGTCACATGAAGAATCGGAAATCACTCGGGTGTTCATTGGGTTAACTCCTTTTTTCGATGTTATTTGACAAAGCCTCTTGTAACATTGTATTACATTTTATTTTGTTATACAATTTACAAATGGTCAAAATCTGTAAATTTTGTGGATTCGGGAGAGTAAAATTGCTGAAAGAAACATTATACACGGTGAAGAACCGCTTTACAAGAATGCGCATAGGCGAAACTTTGGTTGAGCTCATGAATGAAATGCCTTTTAAAAAAATAACTATGCGTAAAATCGCTCAAAGTGCCGGAGTTTCTCATGTTACGCTTTATAATTATTACGACTCGAAAGAAAGCATTTTGAAAAATTATCTTGATGAAATTATTTCAGGATATTTATCGGAAAAAAATAAGTTGCCAAAAGGATTTAATTTTCAAAATTATGAACACATTTTGTTTTCACTTAATTATTTCGATAAATATGCGGCTTTTTTTAGAGTTATGTATAAAGAAAATTTTCATCATATTTTGTTTGAAAGTATAAATTCTTTTATGGAAAAACATCTAAAAACTAAATTCAGGTCATATTCTTACGGGCTTTATTACTATGCCGGGGCGCTTCTTAACACTTTTTTGAAGTGGCAGATTAAAGATGACCGTGAGCCCGCAAGTGAAGTTGCAAGTGTGATTTACAAGTTTTCACGGCTTTAAAATTTTTTATGAAAGGGAGATAAAAATGAACTTTATAGGAACCCAGAGGCTTGAAACTGAAAGATTAATTCTTAGGAAATTATCGCTTGATGATGCAGAAAACATGTTTGAAAACTGGGCTTCAGACGACGAGGTTACGAAATATTTAGTTTGGGAATCTCACAAAAATTTAGAAGTTACGAAAGAATATTTAAAAAATATAGTAAAAGGATATGAAAATCCTAAAAATTTTGATTGGTGCATTGAACTTAAAAGCATAGGTCAGCCGATTGGAACAATTGGTTGTAAGGCCCTTGACGAAAACACTAAAAAAATTGAGGTTGGTTATTGCATTGGCAAGTGCTGGTGGGGCAACGGCATTATGGCCGAAGCTTTGAAAGAGGTTATAAATTTCTTGATTTTTAAGGTTGGAATAAACCGTGTTGAGGCTTACCACGACGTGAGGAATTTTGCTTCCGGAATAGTTATGCAAAAAGCCGGAATGAGGTTTGAAGGACTTTTGAGAGAGGCTTATATGTTCCATGATAATGCTAAAGATGTTTATATTTATAGTATCTTAAAAAAAGACATAGAATCCTAAAAAAATTGCTAAATTTAATAATTTAATTGCTTGAAAAATAGTGTTGATTTTTATTTCTTAATGTGATATAATGGTCGCGTTAAGAGATATATGGAGAGGTGTCCGAGTTGGCTTAAGGAGCACGATTGGAAATCGTGTAAGTCGTTAAAGCGGCTTCGAGGGTTCGAATCCCTCTCTCTCCGCCATATTTAATGCTCCCGATATTACTTGTAGTATCTCGTTTTCTAAACTTTTTTGGGCTGATTTTAGAAAATTTTATGTAAGTAATTAATTTACTTCATTTTTGAAATGTAGCTTCTTACAAGGAGATTGCATTTATTTATGAATTTTTAAGAGAGGGTCGCATATTTTCACGCAGTCGAAATATACCCATATTTATTTTTGGTTTTTGTTATAATTACTGAAGAATTGGCGACTTATAAATATATAAAAAACATAGAGGCTATAGTTTTCGGTCTCTATGTTTTCATATTTGTTTTACTATATTTTAAGTCTATTGCATTCTTTTTAAATTCTTAAATACATTTTAAATTTTCTTTGAATTGGGTATGATAATCGTCATTTTCAATTTTTAAGTAAAGCTATAAAAGCTATAAAAGCTATAATAGTATATGAAACATAAATATCCCACTTGATGATAGATCCCATATTGTGATCAGTTTTTTTCAATGATGTTCCTATAGCTTTGGTAACGGAAATTTCAGCTTTAGCATATTTTTCTTTTTGCTGAAATGCCCATTTCCTGCTACTATGTTTAATTTTTTCTTATAAAGTTTTATTGCTTATGTGCTCTATTTACCATTGCCGGGGATAGGAATGCCTTGATTTTCATATGTGTATGTTTTTGAGATCAAATGAGTGTATGGGTGAATACTTTGTGAGTAATTTTCTAATTAACTTATTTAAAAATAGCCTAAATTTAACATGATGACAAACGTAGTAATCAACGACGTGATATTTACAAAACTCATTAGGGTAAGAACTTAAAGTATTAAGTAATTGCCTTATTTTTGGAATTTTATACCATTGGAATTACTATTTAGCTAATATTTTCGAACACTGCGTGTAGTTGTTTTAATGTCACCTTTCCCTGTATACAAATAAAACGTATTGTAATAAAAATTTTTTAGATGTTCTCGTTAGCGGTCTGCCTATTCGTCTAAATCTTTCTATTGTTCTATAAAATGTAAAAATAACATGTTTAACGGTTTAGAATAAATTTATATATAGAGTTATTATAGAGAATTATATATAAATAATTTGGTTAATATTACGTATGGTTTATATTTTGCACTCTTTAATAATTTGTTATATATTACACAAATAAAGCTTTACCAAAATTAAAAGTTGTATTCAAAGCGGCATTTAGTTAATTTAGGCTTACTACTATTGTTTTTTACAATTTTAAATGATATGATTTATAACAAATAATAAAGAAAGTGGGGGTAGATAAGATTAAAAAAATATTTTGTAAGCTATTGTTTATTCTAGTGAGTATTTTGATATTATTTGAATTTAACTCTAATGTTTTATGTTATTTTGATAAAAATAATCCAAATATCATACAACTAAACGGGGCTAAAAATGTAAGAGAGCTTGGTGGTTATAGTACTAATAGTGGAGAGAAAACTTTGTCAAAGAGTTTTTTAAGAGCAGATAGTTTAGATGAGTTAACAAATGATGATATAAAAATTTTATTGGAATATGGTGTTAAAAACATTTTAGATTTACGCTCTGAAAAAGACGTTAATCGAAAGCCTGATGTAGAAGGTTTAGTTAAGAATACAAATTACGTATGTATTGAAGTACCTATAAAAACAGAAATTTTAAGAGAAGTCAATATTGGAAGAGAAAAAATGAGCGATTTCTATATAGAAATTCTCGGCGAAAAACAAAGTGTTAGGCAAATATTTGAATTTATAGAGACTCATATCGAAGGAGTTACATTATTTCATTGTACCCATGGGAAAGATAGAACCGGTGTTATATCACTTATTCTGTTAGGATTAGCAGGAGTAAAAGAAGATGACTTGGTACAGGATTATTCAATTAGTTATGAACTTATCAAAGACAAACCTGTAGTCAAAAAAGGTATTATGAACAAAGGATTACCGGGATATTTGTCTGAGAGTGAATATATCATTGGAGTTTTAGAGTATATTAAAACTACCTATGGTAATTTTGAAAATTATCTATTAAGCTGTGGTATCGAACTACATACTATTGAGTCTGTGAAGAATAAATTAGTTAAAAAATGATAAAGGAAGATTGTTGATGTTGACAAAACCAATATGTGCCGGCATTTTTTATTGATGTGTGATAAAGAAGCAATAGAAGTGTAAAAAATTTTGCCGTTCCTATCCGGCACTTGCGCATTGT
>CAKVDR010000020.1 GCA_934726435.1 uncultured Eubacteriales bacterium | reverse complement strand
GCTTTTTACTTCTCACATTAAGGCTCAGCCTGAATTTGATCCCGAAAAATTCGCTGTTCTAGCTCCTGATTTCGGTTCGGTTTCAAGGGCTCGTCAGTTTGCAACCAGGCTTGGCTGCCCTGTGGCTATAATTGATAAAAGAAGGCCAAAGCCGAATGTAAGCGAAGTTATGAACATCATCGGTGATGTTAAAGATAAACACGTCATAATTGTTGATGATATTATCGATACCGCGGGAACTATCTGCAATGCTGCGAATGCCATTATTGAAAAATCCGGTGCGAAAGATGTTTACGTTTATGCTTCGCATGCTGTTCTTTCAGGTCCTGCGATTGAAAACCTTAAAAATGGCCCGATTAAAAAAGCAACTTTCTTAAATACTATAAATATTCCTGAAGAAAAAATGATAGATAAATTCACAGTTTTAAATGTTGCACCTGTTATTTCTGAAGCTATAAACAGGATTCATAAAGACACTCCCGTTTCAACAATGATTTTGGAGTAAAAACTTGAGCGCTATAGATTTCATTATTGTTGGGCTTGGGAACCCTGGAAAAGAGTATGAGAAGACTCGGCATAACGTCGGGTTTCTCGCTCTTGATTTTTTAGCAAAGCATTTTAACTGTGATTTTAATTTAAAAAAGTTTAATTCTAAAGTAGAAAGTTGCCAAATTTCAGGCAAAAAAATTTTGTTTTTGAAACCTCAAACTTACATGAACCTTAGCGGTGAAGCTGTTGTGAGCGCTATGAATTTTTATAAAATTCCTCCTGAAAAAGTTTTGCTCATTTTCGATGATATTTCTTTTGAAGTGGGCAAAATAAGAATCAAAAAGAAGGGTTCTCACGGCGGGCAAAATGGGGTTAAAAATATAATTGCTCTTTCAGGCAGCGATATGTTCCCGAGGGTTAAAATTGGCATAGGCAACAAGCCAAACCCAGGGTGGGATCTTGCTGACTGGGTTCTTTCGAAGTTTTCGGCCAGTGATTTTAAAACACTAGAAGAGTCTTTTGAAAAGGTTGTTTCGATTGTTGAACTTATCGTTAGCGGTCATATTGAAAACGCCATGAGCAATTACAACTAAAAATGTCATGGAAATAAAAAAAGAACGTTTAGACGTTTTGCTCGTTAAGCTTGGTGTTGCCTCAAGCCGAGAAAAAGCAAAAAATTTGATTTTAGAAGGCAGTGTTTGCGTGAATGACGCATTGATTTGCAAGCCTTCGGCTCTTTTTAGCGAAGATGCTAAAATTAAAATTGACGAGAAAAAAACTCGTTATGTTAGCCGCGGTGGGTTTAAGCTTGAAAAGGCGATTGATTCTTTTAAAATTTCAGTGAAGGGCCTTTGCTGCATGGATATTGGCGCCTCAACAGGTGGGTTCACTGATGTTTTGCTTAGAAATGGTGCGGCTTTTGTTTATGCAGTTGATGTTGGTTTTGGCCAGCTTGACGAAAGCCTCAGGAAGAACAAAAAGGTCGAAAACCTTGAAAAAACTAACATAAGAAACCTCGAAAAAAGCCGGCTTAATCATGAAATAGATTTCTTCACCGTGGATGTTTCGTTCATTTCGCTTAGTTTGGTTTTGCCGGAAATTAAAAGGCTTGTTTCTGAAAATGCCGAGGGCGTTTGTCTTATTAAACCTCAGTTTGAAGCGGGCAAGGGCGCTGTTGGTAAGCGCGGAGTTGTGAAAGATGTTAAAATCCACGAAAAGGTCATTAATTCTGTTTGCAGTTTTTGCATTTCGAATGGTTTTAGCGTTTTGAATCTTGATTTCTCGCCTGTTAAAGGTCCTGAGGGGAATATTGAATACCTTGCGTATTTGAAAGTTTCTGAAAGCCCGGTGATGAACCCGAATTTGAACATTAAAAAGCTGGTTGATTTATCGCACAAGAATTTTAAAAATAAAGCTGTTTAGGTGATTTGCTTGAAATTAGGTTTAGTTTTTAACGAAAAAAATAAAATACCCGAAGATGAAATCGAAAAGATTTGCCAAATACTTGATGCTGAATTTTTAGTTTTTCAAAATTTCGACAGTGTTTGTGGCGCTAAATCTGTTTCGAGTTTGGAAGAATTAATAAAAAGCAGCGATATCATCCTGGCTTTTGGTGGCGATGGAACAATTTTGGAAACTGCCAAATCTGCGGCAATTTACGAGAAGCCTGTTCTTGGTGTTAATGCTGGATATTTGGGCTTTCTTGCGTGCGTTGAAAGGACTGAAATAAGCAAGCTTAAAAAAATTTTGAACGGCGAATTTAAAGTTAGTTCACGCATGATTTTAGAGTGTAAATTTAAAGAAAAAAGTTTTTTGGCCTTGAATGATGTCGTTTTGAGTCGTGGCGCGGGTTATCGCGTGGCAAATTACAGCGTTTTTAAAGAAAATTTCGGCAAAACTTTTGATTGCCTGGCAGATGGCATCATCGCAGCTACTCCAACGGGCTGCACGGCTTATTCTTTTTCTGCAGGGGGGCCTATTTTAGAGCCTGAGCTTGAAACGCTTGTTGTTACCGCAATTTGCCCGCACTGTGCCGGGGTTAGAAGCTTGGTTCTTGACGCAAAAAGCACGTTGAAAATTAATTTTAAACCCAAAGAAAATTCGGAAGTTTGCATTTTTGCAGACGGAAATTTGCAGGCTTCGAGTTTCGAAGAGGGAATGGTTGAGATTAAAAAATCAAGTTTGAGAGCAAGGCTTATTTACCTAAATGAAAGTAATTTTTTCCAGCAAGTAAATAAAAAATTGATTTAAAAAGTCAGAGAGGATGAATTTTTAATGAAAGTTATGGTTGAAACTTCCGCAAGGCATGTGCATTTATCAGAAAGCGATGCTAAAGTTCTTTTCGGCAGGATTCCCGCGAAGGTGAGGGATCTTTCGCAGCCTGGGCAGTTTGTTTGCGACGAGAGAGTTACTATCGTTGGCCCTAAGTTCGAAATTAAAAACGTTGCGATTTTAGGCCCGTGCAGGAATAAAACTCAGGTTGAAATTTCAATGACTGATTCTTTTAAACTTGGAATTAAAGCTCCGATTCGCGAGTCTGGTCACCTTGATGGCAGTGCAGCTTGCAAGCTCGTTGGCCCTGAGGGCGAGGTTAGTTTGAGCGAGGGCGTGATTATTGCCAAAAGGCACATTCACATGCCTTTGAGTGACTCCGAAAAAAGTGGAATTGCAAACGGAACTATAGTTAAAGTTGCCGTTAAAAGTGGCGAAAGATCTCTTATTTTTGATGATGTTGTAGTGAGGGTTAGCGAGAAATTTGCTCTTGCGATGCACATTGACACTGATGAAGCTAATGCTTGCGGTTTTGATAAGGGTATTAAGGGCGAAATAATTATGTATTGATTTCCTATATTTACTATTGACTTATGATATATTTTATTTATAGCTATGAAAATTTGTAGTTTTGTGTATTTTTGGTTGAATTAACCTAAATATAGGTAGTATAATACAAATTGTGGCGAATTTTTGAGATTTTCTTAATGAAGGAAGATAATATTTGGATTTTAATCATAAAACAGTGCTTATTTCAGAAACGCTTCTGGCACTAGAAATAAAAGAAGATGGAGTTTATGTTGATGGTACTGCCGGTGGAGGAGGCCTTTCGAAGCAAATTGCTAAGAGGCTTTCGAGCAAAGGCAAGCTTATTTGCATTGACAGAGACCCGGATGCTATTGAAGTTTGCAAAGAACGCCTTGGAAATTTTGAAAATGTACATATAGTTCACGGGAATTTTTCTGATATATCTAGTATTGTTGAAAATTTGGGTATTAGCAAAATCGATGGTGTGGTTCTTGATTTGGGAGTTTCTTCGCATCAGCTGGATTTGGCTGAAAGGGGTTTTTCTTACAACCAAGATGCACCGCTTGACATGAGGATGAGCAAAGAGGGTAAATCTGCTTATGACGTTGTTAATTTCATGAGCTATGAGGAAATTAGAAATATTATAAGCATGTATGGCGAAGAGAGGTTTGCTTCTAAGATTGCAAGAGCGATAGTTAAAAGAAGAGAGAAAAACTTGATTAAAACCACAAAAGAACTTGCAGAAATAGTTAAAGAGTCGGTTCCTTTTTCAGTCAAGAGAGATTCCGGTCACCCTGCAAGAAAAACATTTCAAGCAATTAGAATTTATGTTAATAATGAATTGAAAAATCTTGAAGTTGGATTGGATGAATCTTTGAAACTTCTTGAAAAAGATGGAATTATGGCAATTATAACTTTCCATTCGCTAGAAGATAGAATTGTTAAACAAAAAATGAACGGTTGGGCCAAGGGCTGCATTTGCCCTTCGGATTTCCCGATTTGTGTTTGCGGGAAAAAGCCTGAAGTTAAAGTTTTAACTAAAAAGCCGATTATTCCATCAGATGAAGAAGTAGATGTGAATTTCAGGAGCCGCAGTGCTAAGCTGCGAGTTTGCAAAAAGATTTAGAAAGTGATTTGGAGGGACGGTTTTAGGTGTATAATAACAACGCAGTTTACGATTTTGGTGTGTTCGAAGAACAAAAAAAGGCTAAAGCTCAGGTCTTTGAACTTCCTAGTGTAGAAGCCAGAAGAAAAAATAAGCAATTTGAAAAGCTTAAGTTTTATGGAAAGTGTTTGTCTTTACTTTTAACTTCTGCAACCGTTATCAGTGGATTTTTATTTGGACAAGCTAAGTTGGTGGAATACAATTCCATTATTTCAACTAAATCCGCAGAGCTTGAAGAATTTAAAAGCAGAAATAAGCAACTCGAAATGAAATTAAATGAAGTGACTGTTCCAAAATCAATGTCAAATGAACAGACCAGCCAATTTGTTGAAACAGTTACCATATCATCAGGGGATAAAGCTCAAATAAGTTAACGTACATATTAAAAACTACCGAATTTTTAGTTCGGTAGTAATTTTTTGTTTTTATTGAATTACAATCTTTGTGCTTTTAGGGCAGTGGCAAAGTGAATAAGGGTTTAGCGATACGTGTTTTGGAATATAAATTAGGTTCATGTTTCTGACATTTTCAAAGGATTTTTCGGTTATACTGTCTGTCCTTTCAGGCACAATCAAGCACCCATAAAGGTCACTTTCTTTAATTAGGGGTTTATGAAGGACTCTTGCAACGTTTAAATTGAAAGCCTTTATTCCTATAGAAATTCTGAAAATTCCTGATCGACGGCTTAAACTTAATTCAGGAATACTGAAATAAACTTCTTCCTCAAAATCATTATAATACACTAGCAAAACAGTTATTACTCCGTTTGGTTCAATGTTAATCTTCGAAGATGTTAAATCTATATAATCCATATTAAGAGAAATATAATTTTTGAAATCGTTCACGTCTGAAAAATTATACCTTGCCAAGGATTCCTTGATGTAGTTTAATGTGGAAGACGTGCTGAAAGGGTTCGTAATTGGAGCGCAAAATGCATTAGGAGTCAGCGCCAATAAATTCAGCGTAGAAAGTGAAACAATAAATAATTTTTTAAAATTTTTGTTCATTTAATAGTTTTTCCTTTCTTTATTTTCTGTAAAATTATCAATTTAATAACAGGGAGTTACTTTAAGATTGCTGGATTTCAAAAGCAATTTATACTTTAAATGATTGATAATTTAGTTTGAGTGATATTTTTAGTATTCAATTTAAAAAAATGGTGAATTTTTTATTCTTCGTCGATGCTACTTTCTATTACGGAAGGTTCTTTGAACGAAATTTTTTTTGCATTGGCAGGGTTAAAAAATAATTGCTGATTAGTCGCAACGTTGCATTTAACAGTTGGGTAGAATCCAATTTTATTTGTGGGTAGATTAATTAGAGGAAAAGTTTGAAAATTCGCCATGGGTACTGGCACCGGGACAAATTTGATACCTATTAAATTAGGCATTGTTTGAGGATTTTTAGCCGGGTTACCTGTATTTGAAGAGAGATTTTTAACTGTTGCACGGAGTTCTTCTGGATTTTTAAAAACCATTGGTTGGTCAATTTCTTTGAAAAATTCTAAAGGTGAATATTCTTTACCTTTATAGACTAATTTTAAGTTTGGATTGCACTTAAAAAAAGCGGAAGGGAACACTTCCTGTAAATCATCTCCCAGAATTATTTTTTTAAGATTTTTACATTCTGAGAAGGCGTTTTTAAGAATGTATTTTATTTTTGGCAGCTCAATAACTTCAATATTTGAATTATGCACTAAAGCGCCACTAGATATAACACGGGTTTGGGGTGCTAAAAGATAATTTCCTTTTTTGTTTTTTGGAAGTGATATGTGGGAAAAAATTTCTGTGTTAATAACGATTTTTTTATATTTATTTTTTGATGATTTTTTTGGTTTTTTTTCTTTTCTCACTTTTGATGTTGATTCAGCTGGTTTTGCTTTTGGTGCACAAAATCCTGGAGGTGCGAGTGCAAAGGCTGATAGTGCTAAAGCTAATGTCAATAATGGCTTTTTCATTATTTTTCCTCATCTTTATTATTTTGGATTTATAATTACTAATGTGATTAAAATTTTAAACATAAAAAGCCACCGTAATAAGGCACGGCAACTTTTAATTTTGTGAATTTATTAGTGCTAACAATTTACTTTACCAGGGATTATATTTAGATGTATTTGAATTTCTATAGTAGATAGGGTTTATATTACCATTCCCATGATAAGTAGGGGCACTTATGCTCACTTTTACTGTAGGTCTGATTTTTGATAATAATCCGGTAATTGAGTATACTTTGCCTTCGTAAACGATTTTTAAATTTTTATTGCATCTTGCAAATGCACCGGGCTCGATGTGAGTTAGTTTATTGGTGAAAACCACTTCTTCTAAATTGTCACAATACTCGAAAGCATAGGAGCCGAGATAAGAAACTTTTGGGAGAACAATTTTTTTAACATTAATTTGATTTGTAAAACCGTAGTCTCCCACAACCGTAGCAAAAGGAGCTTCAAGGTGGCTTTTCTTTACCAAGTGATCTAAAGATTTGGTTGTAACTTCGTCATTTGTAAGGACTTCGGTAGAAAATAATGATCTATCACTATGGTATATGTCATCATCTACTTCATCACATGTATTTAAAGTGCTGGTCTCTAGGAGTTTTTGGGCTGTTTTTAAAGATTGCGGAAGATTTCTAATATTATTCATCGGTTTAAAATTTATGTCATAACTTTCCCTTGTGCAATGAACCTCAGAAGGAACTGCTCTGGGGGAACAAAATGCTGAAGGTGCTGAAACTAAGATGCTAAGTGCTGAAATTGCCATTGCTGTTGATTTTTTAAAGCTTATTTTCATGTGTTTTATCTCCTTTTTATTTATATTAGTGAGATAGCTGTTTTGCATTGGTTGCTAAATGGAAGTATAGTTGCTGATTTTTTGTGTCAAATTGTTTTTATAATAAAAATTAGCGTGTAGCGAAGAACTCTAGAAATTCTCTTATCGTGAATTTAACGTTATTAAAGCATATTATTAAACTTGAGTTACAGCCATCAAACGCTTTAGGGTCTACATACTTCAAATTGTTTGATAATGTTAGGTATTCCAAACTTGTGCATCCAACAAATGCATATGCTTCTATTCTTTGAATCAAAGGAAGTGAAAGTAAAATCATTCGGGATTGCCCATAAAAAGCATTTGTCCTCACTGTTCCGGAAGCGTGAGGAGCAGTAACAAACCCCTCGATAATAACGCTTAAGTATCTGTTAGGCATTAAATCACCTAATTCTTGAAGTGCAAAAGTACGACCCTTGATCATTCTTGCTATATATCTACCATTTTCAAATTTATCTTTAAGTGCATCTAACACATGAGGATTTTTTGGAGCAGTTTTTTTGGCCTTGGGTGTTTTACCGCAAAATGCCGAAGGAGCTAAAACTATGATACTAAGTGCTGAAAGCACCACTGCCGCTGATTTTTTAAAACTTATTTTCATGTGTTTTATCTCCTTTTATTTACATTAGCAAAACTGCTTTTTTGTGTTCTAGATTGGGTGTTAAATGGAAGTACAATTGTTGCTTTTTCAATTATTTTTATAATAAAGATTGGTTTGTAGAGAAGAATTCTAAAAAGTCATTTATTGTGTAATTATGATTATTAAAATGAATTATCAAATCTGGGTTGCAGCCCTCAAATGCCTGTTGGTCTACATGTATCAAATTGTTTGACAATGTTAAGTATCTCAAACTTGTGCATCCATTAAAGGCAAATGCTTCTATTTCTTGAATTTTGGGAAGCGAAAGTTCTGTTATTCTTGATTGCTCATAAAAAGCGTTTGATTTCACTATCCCAGCGGCATTTGGAGCCATTACTTTTCCGCTGATGAGAATGCGAGAGTATCTGTTAGTCGTTAAATTGCTATCTTCTTGAAGCACGAAAACGCGCCCTGGAGAGTTATTCACTACGTATCTGCCATTTTCAATTTCATTTTGAGGTTCATCTAATGAACGAGCATTTCGTGGAGCGGTTCTTCTTTCATTGGTTTCTTTAATGCAAAATGCCGAAGGTACTGAGGCTAAAACCCCAATGGATGAGAGTGTGACTGATATAATTTTTTTAATATTATTTTTCATGAAATGTCCTCCTTAACTTTAACAATTTATCTTTTAAAGATGCTAAAAAAGTTTAATATTTTTCATTGTCATTGGCATTATGGACGTAGGGGACTATATTGTTTTTTTATTTTTTCAAACATTTTAGTAAAAAAATTAGGGATAGTGTAGCAAATATCATCACAAATTATTTTTAATTTAGGGTCACATCCTTTGAATGCTTCTGGGTGAATGTATTCTATAGATGATGTTAGAATTAAAGCTTTAAGATTTTTGCAACCTTCAAATGCATATCTACTTATTGTTTTGATTTTTGGTAAATAGAGTGCCTGCATTTTAGTTTGGTTCAAAAACGCTTTTTCTTCCACCATAGGTTTTGCATAAAGTGCTTGCACTACTCCATTAAGTTCTTGATTTGCTTGGCAATATTGCATTGCAGTTATATTGTTTGTATCAGTTAAGTAATGGAGCTTGCCGGCATTGATTAGAAGAATTTTTTTAACCAGAGGTATCGGTTTTGTAGTGAGGTCTTTGACTGCTGGTTTTGTGACTAAGTCTTTTTTAGTGGTTCCGGAACAAAACACTAAGGGTGAAGATGTTAAAGCTCCTAAAAAACAGAGAGTAATTGCTACAAATTTTTTAATTTCTTTTTTCATAAGTCCCTACTCCTTTTAATGCCAACTATTCATTATTTTAACATAATCGATATGATTTGTCAACAATAAAAAATCAACCACCATAATCTGATGGCTGAATCTTGGCAATGAATGTTTAATATATGTTGAATATTTTTTGTATTTCATGAAGATCTTTCGTGATAGTCAGTGCCAAAGTAAGTAAAATTCTTGCCTTTTGAGGGTTTAAATTATTTGCATAAACTCCTTGAGTTTCTATCTCTTCTTCATCAAAAGTCACAAGGCCGTTTCCAACTCTTGAACTTCTAACTACCGGGAACCCCTTTTTTATAAGTTCTTTAACAATTTTGTTCATTTCTGAGTTTATTCCGCCGCATCCTGCACCTGCAATCACTATTCCATCTGCGTTTTCAGCAGCGCATTTTAAAATTTTTGGGTCAGCATCAGTGTAAAAATAGACGATTTCAACTTTTGGAAACTTTGAAATATTTTTCGTGTCGAATTCTGTTTCGGTTGTGTGTTTTTTCACAGTGCTTGTATAAAAAAACGGTTTGTCATACTGCATGTATCCTATGCATCCGAGATCTTTTGCGCCAAAAGCTTGAGTTCTGAATGTGTTAACTTTGCTTACGTCCCTAGCGCTGTAAATTGCATCATTAAAGCAAATGAGCACGCCTTTGTTTTTTGCTTCTTTGTTCGCAGCAAGTGCTATTGATTGATAAAGATTTAGCGGTCCGTCGGCGCTTATTGCCGTGCCCGGACGTATTGAACCCGTTAAAACGACAGGTTTTTTGGTTTTAAGCGTCAGGTTTAGAAAATAGGCTGTTTCTTCCATGGTGTCTGTTCCGTGAGTTACAACTATTCCGTCAATGTCTTCTCTTTCTGCCGCTTCAGTTATATGGTTTGCTAAATGTTTAAGATTTTCTATTGTCAAATCGCAACTGTCAATAGTAAAAACGTCTTCGCACTCAACATTCGCGATAGATTTTATATAAGGAATTTCTTCGATTAAATTGTTTATTTTAACCTGGGCGGATTTATAATGCCCTGTGACGCCTTCTTCGCCTTTGCCGGCTATGGTTCCTCCTGTTCCCATGACTAAAATATTTTTCTTGGAATTCATTTTAACACCTCTTAAAGTAAAATTATTTTTACAGATCTTATATTACCACATAATTCAAAAAATATC
>CAKVDR010000019.1 GCA_934726435.1 uncultured Eubacteriales bacterium | reverse complement strand
TTATTCTATTCTTATTTTTTATTTTCTCTTTTTTTAGCCGCACTTTATTGTGCGGCTTCTTTTATCTCTTCATATCCGATTTCCATATGTCCTTTTACCTTTTTAAGTGTTTGATTTGTTATTTTTCTTGCTTTTTCAGTTCCTTCATAGGCAATTTTGTATATATAATTCATGTTATTTTCTAGTTCTTTTCTTTTTTCTCTGATGGGTTTTAACATATTTTGCAAAACTTCATTTAAATATTTTTTTACCGTTACATCTCCCAAACCGCCTTTTTCGTAGTGAGCTTTCATTGCTGAGATTTTTTCTTTATCTTCTCCAAATGCATCAAGGTAGGCGAATACAGGATTATTTTTTGTATTTCCTGGGTCACTTATTTTCAAATGATTCGGATCTGTGAACATTGACATTACTTTTCTTTCGATTTCATTTTCATCGTCAGAAAGGTAAATTGTGTTTCCAAGCGATTTGCTCATTTTATTTTTACCGTCAGTTCCCACTAGTCTTGGGGTTTTTGAAAGTATTATTTTTGGCTCGGTTAAAGTTTCACCGTAAATTGAATTGAACTTTCTCACGATTTCGCATGTTTGTTCTATCATTGGTGATTGATCTTCTCCGGCTGGAACATAGTGCGCTCCGAAGGCTGTTATGTCTGCGGCTTGGCTCACAGGGTAGGTTAAGAATCCAGCTGGAATCCCTCCGCTGAAATTTTTCTGTTTCAATTCATTTTTTACGGTCGGATTGCGCTCTAATCTCGCAACGGTTACTAAATTTAAATAGAAAATAGTTAATTCAGCAATTGCAGGAATCATCGATTGAATGCAGATAGTAGTCTTTTGAGGGTCAATTCCGACTGAAAGATAATCGAGCAACAATTCTTTTACATTGTCCCTTACTTTTTTTGGGTTTTCTGCATTGTCAGTCAAAGCTTGAACATCGGCTATCATTATATATTGGTCGTATTTATCTTGTAGTTCTACGCGGTTTTTGAGCGAACCAATGTAATGTCCTAGATGAAGTTTTCCGGTCGGTCTGTCACCGGTTAATATTATTTCTTTCACGTCCATTTCTCCTTTTTAAAGAAAAATTTACCCTCTCAGTCTGATTGAGAGGGTATTCTATTAATCGTGTGTATATGGTAATAATGCGAGGTAACGAGCACGTTTAATAGCTCTTGTGAGCTGACGTTGGTGTTCTGCGCAAGTTCCCGTAATGCGACGGGGGAGTATCTTTGCTCTTTCAGAAATGTAACGTCTTAATTTGCCGTATTCTTTATAATCAATACCTGTGCAATTTTTATCAACGCAAAAGTTGCAAACTTTTTTTCTCATTCTGCGATTTCTTGGTTCGCGTCTTTCTGTTTTTTCAGTTTTTTCTACCAAATTTTTCACCCCTTTTTTATTGCATACCCCGAACGAAGGCTTTGCAAATGTAAATTAAATTCTTTGATAATTAAAACGGAAGATCTTCGTCTGATTCAATTGTTTGGAAATCATCATTGCTTCCGCTGCTAAATTCAGAAAAATCTGCTTCTTTTTTAGCTATAGTAGATGTATTATCGTAAGAAGATTGCGACGAATCTCTTTTGGACTCCGCAAAGTTTACATTATTTGCAACGATTTCAAACGTTTTGCGTTTTATACCGTCTTTGTCTTGATAGCTTCCGGTTTGAATTGAACCATCAACAGCTATCAATTGACCTTTTTTGAAGTATTTGCAAATGAATTCAGCCGTTCCACGCCATGCAACAACGTCAATGAAATCTGTTTTTCTTTCTTCAGCTGTTTTGCCGTAATTCCTGTTAACTGCAATTGTGAAGCGTGTAACCGCTATGTCGTTCGGAGTGTGTTTTAGTTCTGGATCTGCTACTAATCTTCCCATTAAGACTGCAACATTTAACATCTCTTTTCACATCCTCCTACTATGATTTTTTTACGATCATTGATCTTAAAACGCCTTCTGTAATCTGGCAAATACGGTCGAGTTCTTTCGGGAATTCCGAAGTACTTTTGAAATCAAAAACAACGTATTCTCCTTCAGGCTCTTTACGGATAGGGTAAGCGAGTTTTTTTCTTCCCCATTTGTTTACATTTGTAAGTTCAGCTTTTGATTCGATTAAAGACTGGAATTTTCCGATGAGTTCTTCAGGATTTTCTCCAACTTTAACTGAAACAACTAAAACAAACTCGTAAAGATTTTTAATTTGGCTCATCTTGTAGCACCTCCTTTTGGACTTAAGCCCTCACAAGCAACCTAGCCGTGAGGTAAGGATCGGTTAAAAAACCTACATTATTATATCATTAATTAACAATTTGGTCAAGTTCTTAATTCTTGTTTTTAGGTTTTAACGTGAATTTTGAAAAAATATTAATTAATTTTGCATTTGCCCTTGACTTTATGGATTAAAATGTGATAAAATCTAAACAGTTAAGTTGTGCGCCCGTAGCTCAGCTGGATAGAGTGTTTGGCTACGAACCAAAAGGTCGGGGGTTCGAATCCCTCCGGGCGTACCATAACTAAAATCAATTTTTATGTGGTAGGCTTTCGGTATTTCCGGAAGTCTTTATTTTTATGATACGATAATATTGAAAAACGATTTTTATAATGTTATAATATTATTAATTATACAAAATATTACAACATAAGTGGAGGCTGTAATATGAAACTATTAAAAAAAGTTTTATCAACATTGCTAAGCTTAGGTTTAATTCTTGCTTCCGGTTTTTCAGTAAATGTTTTTGCCAACAATCCAAAAAATTTGGAAGAATGCTGCATAGAACTTGATAAAATTTGCAGTCCGGAAGAAAAAGATAAAATAAGACAAACTACAAATGAGAACTGGAGCGAATTTATTAGCGAGGTTTTACCCACACAACTTGGAAAAATGATAACGCTGAATTGGTTGTGTTCATATGAAAGCGACACAAACAAATATAAAGAAACCGAATTAGCAAAACTACTTTTAGAACATGGTGCTGACCATTGGGGTGTCGCGCATGTTGTAATGACCAGTGTGGTACTTCAGTATTATAATCATTACTTGAATGATGAAATTGTAACAAGTATTGAAGATTTAGTAATAGACTATTGGTTTAACAATTGGCATTATGTATTTAAAGAATCGAGTTTAACAAAACAGAAGCTGAGAGAAAGTATGGAAACAGGTATTCCGATTAGCTTTCTTAAGGAGGGCTGGCCAACGAGGTGTAATATCTTATAAAAAACAAATCTATATAAAAGTCAAATAATATATCAACTTGCTGAGTATCTGCATGTAAGCTTATGCACTATTAACTATGCTCCTTATGAAACCTCGTACCACGATTCAATATTTCTGCTTGGTGATATTCTGGGCTATTTTTATTTGTGTAAGTTCTTAGTTTTTATTGGAGCTTTTTATTTTTGCTTTAAATTTCTTAGTTTCGCATGTTGAATTCTAAAAATTCATCATGAAATTGCACTTATTATTGCTAAATATTAAAAAGTAATTATTATAAAGTAACGAAACATATAAATGCTATTTGACAATGTTATATTGTTTATATAAAATTAAAATTGTTTAAAGTTAAATTATTTTTAATAAAATTGAGGGGATATAATGAAAAAAATAAGTTCATTTTTCATGAGTTGCTTGCTTATAATTTTTTCTGTTTTTTTCAGTTCGAATGCTTACGCAACTAGAGAATTCAGCGCCTGTATTGCTGTGTTTTGCGATAACACTGATATAGCCGAAAATTACATAGAGAAGCTTTATGATTATGAATATAATGATGATAAGAGAGAACTTATAAAATTAAATAAGGTTAATAATAACAAAAATGTGGTTGTACATTCTCATTATGGTGGCATAAAATATAATGTTTATTTTAACGTAATAAATTCAAATGCGGTGTTAAATCCGAGCCGTGAACTTGGCGACTTTTTGAAAAAATGCACGGGCGCAGTCATTATTTATGATATTGCAGACGAAAAATTAACACCCATAGTGAACAGCAACACTTACTACAAAAAAGATGTTTCGTCTTTCATAAAAATGGATAATACTTTGAACAATTGCATAAGGTATTTAGAATCTTTTGGCCGCAATGGTTGGTATAATGCTTTGAATTTCATTACTTATAATAAAGAAAAGCTAGACCCCGAAGTTTATGCCGAGCGTAAAGAGCAGCTTAACAGATATACTCTTGGAGTTGAAGCGTTTTACGTAGATGGTGACAACAAATGGGGTAGAGGTCACCCGGATGTTGGCATTGAATGGGGTGTTAGAAGTTCGATTGCATGGGCTGCCGGGGAAATGTATAGAAGCATTTTCTTGGAAAGGGTATTACCGGGCAATTTTTCCGGATTGAATTTTAAAAAAAGAATAAATCATTTGAATCTTGATTCAACTCAAGTTCCGCAAAAAAATTTCATGGCAGAAACTAATTTGAAAACAACTGGCGGCCTGGAAGAAAAACAAGAAAATGAATGTTCGTCACGGAGTAATGACAATAAAAGATTCGGGAATCTCGGAGAAAGATCTGACGGTAGTGCTGAAGAGTATGGAACGAAAGGTAAAGAATCTGAAGAAAAAAGTGTACCCAAAAAGTGGTGCTCAAAAATCCTGGCTTTCTTAGTTGTGGCAACAGGAATAATAGGATTAATCGGTACTTGCAAATGGTTAAAAGCAAAATTTTTTAAATAATTTAGGGAGTATATTGATTTGAAAAAGACGGTTTTAAAAAAATTAATGTGGATTTGCATTGTTGGGTGCGTGGCGATAATTTCAATTGTACTATTTAAAAATTTAAGTAATAAAAATCTGAATTCAAACGAAGAAAAGTCTAAATATTTGTATAGTATCAAAAATAAGTATATTGGCGATTCCTCGGCTGACATGAGAATCATTAACGAATTAAAAATAGCCGAAAACTTGAACATAGAAATCAAAGCCGACACTGAAGGAGATAATATTTTAATTATAAATGTTAATGGTGATAAAACTGGCGATTTATCATACGAAGAATACAGTGCAATACTTTTAGCGCTTATTGAAAATGCCTCTGAGATTCATTGGAATATAAATAATACCCAGCATATTGAGGCGACAGTTGATAGTATAGCTCGAAAGTATGCTGACATAAAAGATTATGCAAAAACCCCTGAGCAGCTGCATTCATTTTTGACTAGTTTAGGATATTATAAAGAAAGATAAAATTAAATATGAAATCTAAAAAATAGTGATTTTGTGTATTTTTAATCAATGCGCTTACAGCTTCGAAAAAACAAATGCCATCGACCCTGTGAGCGTAATTACTGTAATGATATTGTAGAAGATATAAAAATACTTTGACTGAACCAAAAGGCGATTATAAGCTAAAAAGAATATTCATCGAAAAAACTTTAAATGAAATGTCTAATTTTATTTTCAATGATACGGTCTTTTCCTTTATAATATACCCGATGCTGAATGCAAAAGTTTTGCGATAAACTATGTTCATTCTGAAAATCATTTAATTTCAATAGGTATCGCAAATATAGTTAGAGATTACTGTTTGAGTAAACGTCATATATTTAAAGATTTTCCAAAAATAGCTGATGATAATTAACTTTGAATAAAAAACTCAATATTGAAAATATTATAATTGCAGATAAAACTTTTTGTGCATAAAAATACCCTGTAAGGATTAAACTACCTTGCAGGGTGAATTTTATTTTTGAATTAAATATGGATCAATTTTTATTTCTTCAAGTATTGTTTGTGGACCTTTGAGATCTCTAAGAATATTTACTATTATTAATTTATAAGTAGCGAGATAAAATTTATGATTTTGATAGATTCGCGATATGTGTTGTACGCAATTGGGATATTCACTTGGATTTTTTAATTTTAAACTGTATAATTTTTTAAGTTTTTCAGAAACATTTTTTGAAACGATTTGAATGCTTTTTGAAAGTGTTGAATCGTGAGGAAATTCAAGCTTAAGGATTTGAGAATACATCAAAATAAGGATACAAGCATTTTCTTCAGTATTGCCTAATGCTGTGGATAGGTCTAAAAATCTTTTCAAGATATGTTTATCCATTTCGAAGCATTTATAGTTTTTAATATATTCAGAACAAGCATAGTATACATACTCTAAATAAGTTGAATTCTTAGTTTTTATGAAAATATTCTTTTGGCTATCTAAAATTTCTTTAGTTGTATAATTTTTTAATGCAGGAGCAGACGAATCAAAAATATAATTCGAAATATTAGCAAATGCTTGGTCGAAGCTGATATCACATTTTTCGGTATCTAACATTTTTTTAATTGAAATATTCGGGTCTAAACACTTTTTCTTAGCGATAAGGCTAAAAGCGGTAGGTGAAGATTCTTGGTTTTTAACGGGTTTGAAGCATTCTGCGGGGGATTTAAAATCTTTATTTGCATACGCTGATCTCAGGAATTTTGATAATGGCTGAGTTTCATGGGTTGAAGATGATTCCTGCATGGTTGTTGGTTTTGGTAAAGTTTCGTTCATGCGGACAAATTTCGGCTGAATTTGATTAGTGAAACTTGTTGATTGCGAAGCGTGACTTGGATTTTGAGTATGAACTTGTGGTTGGACGTGTTCTGGACACTGAGTAGAGGTTTCATTAGGGTTTTGCTGCCTGATGAATCTTGGGTATGGCATGGGAACTTCTTTGGGCTGATACGCACGGATGTCAACGGTTTGTGTGCACTGGTGAGAATGGCTTGGAATGATATCAAAATCAACAATGCTTGATGAAGTTGACACAGGATAAATTGTTGATAAGCTGCTGTCATCTTGCAATAAGTCTGCCGTGGGGTTTGACGAAGGCGCTGTGTCGCATGGAAAAGGCGCAGCAGATGCTAGCGGAAAATTCCCTGCCAAAATAAATAAAGATAATGCTGATGAAACAATTGATTTTTGAGATTTTTTCATAAAATTTTTTTACTCCTTTATTTTAATAAGACTTTAACTCTAATTATACCTTTTTTAAACACATAAATCAATGATATTTTGACAATAATATTTTTTAAGGGGCATTTTATGCTGATGGATATATAAATATGTAGTGCTTGAGGATGATTTTATATAATTTAAATAAAATTCAAATTAGTTGCCAAAAAAGTAATAAAAGTTTTAAAATTTGCTAAAATTTTTAAAATATTTGAAAAAGTAACAAAAAACGATTGACTTATTTTTTGATTTTAGATACTATAGTCTACGAAGAATAAATAAAATGAAAAATAAATGGAAAGGTGGCAAATTATTATGAACAAGGAAAGCAAAAAACTCACATGGGCGGTAGGATTAGTGGCAGGTTTGGGCGTGCTCTCAATAGCGTATGCAGCACTTTCATCAACGCTCAACATCAAGGGCGAAGGTGCATCAGTAAATGTTGGTTATGTTCATTTTCAAAACAGTTCAGCAGCACATGGTATAGGTTCAACAAATGATGAATATATCAGCAATGAAAAAGAAACACAGAGTGGTGGCATTTTTGATGGACGTAAAGATGCTAACAAACCGGGATTGATTCTTTCAACTGGCTTTTCTGAGGGTTTGACTAAGTCTTTGGCGGAACCCGGAGAAAAATTTGAGTTGATTAAAACTAAAAAAACAGATGATACAGTCCAAATTACAGGGGCTAAACTTAATGACTATGGCTCGTTTATAGTATACAAGTTAGATATAAAAAATGATTCCGCCAATGGCATGAAACTTAAAACACGTCCTGATGTTACTATTAGCAAATCCGAAGGAGATGCAGATGTGTCTAACATAGATGCAGTGCTTTATACTAAATGTGAAGATGCAAACTTTGTTTCACCATGCTCAGTTCCATTAGAAGTTTATAGTGGAAGTGGATCGGAATCAGCTGATGCTCCTAATTACTTGACAGCTGGTGGAACAACTACATGGTACTTAAGAGTTGGTTTCAAAAATTATAATGATACAAGCAATAATATTAGTGGTAGTTCGAAATTCACTTTCTCAGTTAGTCCAAACTGGGAAGCAGATATAGAAAATGGTTAAAAAACCTAAAAAGATCTATTCATACAAAAATTTAAAATTTAAAAATAGATGTCCCCAAAATCTATTTATAAAAATTAATGGCAGCCTTTCGGTTGCCACCCAATTTAACCTAAATTATTCAAAATAAACAGAATTCAAACTCGGCGTTTATATTAAGTGTTTTTAGTTACTAGTCTTATTTAAATTTAAAAATTATGTTTGCAAGCATCTTAAATTTTGCAAAGGCTCGTTTCATTTTAATAAACTCTTATGTTATATGCCGGGTTTTAATTTTAAAATGTGAATTTGGAATTTTCGATGATGTATGTAATGAATTGTCAATTTGATTGATAAAATATAGACTGAAAGAGAAATTTTTTAGAATGTGTAGGGTAAGAAAATTGAATAAACATAAAATAATTTTAATTTCAGCTGAGTTATTTTTAGCCTGCATGCTTTTTGTTGATAGCTTTTTAAGAGATATTGTCTCGAAAGGGTTTTTAACAGGTATTGTTGGAGTAATTTTTGCGGTGTTGTATGTTTACTTGGGAATGATACCGGAGAACAAGCGGTATTTGAGTGATGCAATATGCACGATCACAATAATCGGAGCGCTTTATTACATCTTAACGTATTTGCTTGGTATTTTCACGGGTTTCTATTTAAACAGTAACAATCTTTCATTTGGCAGCATGTTTGGTAATATTCTAGGAACCGCGATTTACATTGTTGTTATGGAGCTATTCCGATATTTGGTTGTTACTAACTGCAAAAAAGATAAAGCTGTTAGAATTCTTCTTATTATTGTTCTGACGCTTTGCGACGTTTCCGACAATATTTACAGCAGCGACTTTACTAACATCAGCAGTATGGTTAATTTAATAGGATTCTATGTTGTGCCAAGTGCTGTGAAAAACGTGGCGCTAACATACGTGGCTGCTAAAGTCAGCTATAAACCGGCGATTTTTTACAGGTTCATTTTTGAACTTCCGGTTTATTTTGTGCCGATAATCCCAAACGTCGGGGAATATCTGCAGACTATTTTCAATATTGTTGTACCTGTAATTTTCTTCTATTATTTTTATCTTTCTTACAGGCACGACACTGTGAAATTTTACAACAGAAAGATAAAAATCGCTTTGACGATTTTAAAATATATCATAGCTTTGTTTATGGTATGTTTCGTTGCACTCATTAGCGGGTTTTTTAAATATCATTTAGTAGTTATTGGTTCCGGTTCAATGACTCCTACTATTGAGAAAGGCGATGGAATTATTGTTAAAAAGCTCAGTAAAGAAGAAGTTCAGAAACTCCAAGTTGGTCAGATACTCGTTTTCAAAAATTCGGGTTTAATTTTGGTTCACAGAATTACTAAATTAACTGAGAACGAAAAGGGCGAGCTTTGTTTCAGAACGAAGGGCGATTTTAATGATTCCGAGGATGTTTTCATAACACGTGTAGATGATGTTATTGGAACTACTGATTTTAGAATACCTAAAATTGGATTACCTACTATATGGCTTAAAGAACAAGCGAATTTTTAACAAGGGAGTGAACTTGATTTGAAAAAGGTAAAAAAATTAAATATTGTTTTCGCTGTATGCGCGATTGCACTTTCGATTTTCTTTCTTTATTTAGGATCAGTGTTTAAAATTGAGAATAAACTTAGTTATAGTGAAGAAGGTAATGTGGACTATAAAGTTTATCTTAAGTCTAATGATGATTTTAATACTCCTTATTTAGGAAAAGGAAGAAAATACATTGCAAGTCTTATTGATCATATTAATATTGATTACAACTATCGCTTCAAAGGCGATAAAGACATGGACTACACCTGCAAATATTATATTGTAGCTTCGGCGTCTGTTAAAGATGGTGGAACTGACGGTAAGTTACTGTATGAAAAAGAGAAATATTTGCTTAGTGACAAAACTAAAAATGTTAGCGGTAAAGAGATTGCTTTAGCTGAATCAGTTGATCTTGATTACGATGAATACAATAAAATAATAGAAGATTTTACAAGCAAATATTCGCTTTCGGGCAATAGCAGCATGCTTAATCTTTCTATGAAAATTGAGTTAACTGCAAATGGCGGAGGATTCTCATCGCCTATAAGTGACACGAGTGAACTTGGGCTTACAGTTCCTTTAACAGACAGAACTGTTGCTGTTGACGTGGCTTACAAAGAAATAGACGAGAAAAAGGAAAAAATCGAAGTTTCGCCTAACAAGATGTGGAATGTTATTTTCTTCATTATTGGGCTTGCTTGTGCTGCATATGCTGCATTAGTTGTATGGACTTTGATCAAACATTATTTAAAAGTAAAAAGTGAACAATCACTTTATGATAAGAGAAAAAGGGATATATTAAGCCATTATGGAAGAGTAATTTCCAATGTTGATGAGATTAGAGACATTTCATCGCTTAGTTTCATAGATGTTGATGATTTTGTTGACCTTATTAACATAAGGGATTGTCTTGACAAACCGATTTTGTTTTCTGAGACTGATGGTGGTCAAGAAATGGCTTGGTTTGTAGTAGTTGATAACGATAATGCTTACAGATATATTTT
>CAKVDR010000018.1 GCA_934726435.1 uncultured Eubacteriales bacterium | reverse complement strand
TATCAGTACTCATGAACCCGTGAAGAACATTCATCACCGAAAGAATAACCGAAACCAAAAGTGCCATCAGAATTATCGAGCCCATGCCAGCCCCAAGCCAAACGATGATTATAGGCCCCAGAGCGACCTTAGGCAAAGCGTTCAAAACAACTAAGTAAGGCTCGGAAACTTTGAACACAAACCCCGACCACCAAATCAGCGTGGCGATCAAAATTCCAAGGAAAGTTCCAAGCAAAAAGCCCACAGCAGTTTCGAAAACCGTTATCAAAACATTGCTCCAAAGCTGGCCCGAAGCTTGAAGGCTCAAAAACGTTTTAAAAACTCTTGAAGGGCTGCTCATTATGAAACTGTCGATTAATTTAAACTGCGCTAAAAGTTCCCAAAAAATAATAAAAAAAGCTAAAATCGAAATTTGAAAAATTCTAATTTTCAAGGCCTCTTTTCTTTTTTCTTTCAAATACTTCAAATGCTCGGTAGAACAAGCTTTTTGAACTTTTTCGTTTTTAATTTTCATTCAAATTCACTCCATATAACGTCAAAATATTCATGAAATTTTTTGTTTCTTGTTTTTTCATTGCTCGGCAAATTTCGAAAACTCTTGTCAAGTTCGATTATTTTTTTGATTCTGCTTGGCCTTTTTGACAAAATTGCAATTCTATCTGAAAGCGAAATTGCCTCAGAGATATCGTGCGTGACCAAAACTGCAGTTTTTCTTTCTTTTTTAATTATCTCCCTTACCTCACGCGAAAGAGTCAGCCTGGTTTGGTAATCAAGCGCAGAAAAAGGCTCGTCAAGAAGCAAAATTTCAGGCTTAACCGCTAAAGTGCGAATGAGCGAAGCTTTTTGCCGCATTCCGCCTGAAAGCTGGCTTGGATAACTGTTTTTGAACTTCCCGAGGCCATATCTTTCAAGAAGCTTCAGAGCATAATTTTTGGATTCTTCGTTTAAAGCATTTTTAATTTCAAGGCCAAGCATCACATTTTTCTCGATAGTTCGCCACTGGAAAAGATAGTCGCTTTGAAGCATGTAACCCACAATATCACTTCGTTTTTTATCTTTTTCAAGCAAAGCAATTTCGCCCGAAGAGGGCTTTAAAAGCCCCGAAATAATCGAAAGCACGGTGCTCTTGCCGCAACCTGAAGGCCCAACTATGCTCAAAAATTCCTCGGAATAAACCGAAAGATTCATGTTTTCAACCGCAAGGGTTTCACCCTTCGGAGTGTGATACCGTTTACTAACGTTTTTCAAGCTTAAAATTTCTTTCATTTAAATTTCACCACCTTTTTCTTAACCTTCAGCGCAAAGCGCAAATTTATTTTCAACGACTTCATTAAACGCCACTTTTTCTTCGAGTTCACCCGCCTGCATCATAATTTTTTCAAGCAGTTCAAACTCATTTTCTTTAAACGTAGGCCTTTCGCACCAAACATCGCAAGATAAATAATTCTCAAGCGAATTTATTAGAACTTCTTTCGAGCAAGAAACAAAATACGGCAGAATCACTTCGGCAATTTCTTCCGCGCTGTGAGTTTTAACCCATTTTTCGGCCTTAAAAATAGCGTTTGTGAAGGCTTTTATAACCTCGGGGTTTTCCTGCATGTATTCAGGGCTGCAGCAGTAGCCGGTGTAAGAAATTTTCTCGCAGTTTGCGCCCAAAGATTCCAAAATAAAAAGAGATTTTTCGTTTTTAAGGACTTGGGCAGTCGGCTCGAAAAGGCAAACGTAATCTCCCACTCCTCGGCTAAAAGCAATACCCATTAAATCGAACTTTATGTTGTTAAGAAGCGTTACTTCATCGAAAATTCCCTTTTCTTTTAAAATGTGCTCAAAAACCATCTCCGGCACACCACCTTTTCGCCCGGCAATAACGCTTTTGCCTTTAAGGTCATCCCACTTAAAATTTTCATTCCTGCCAACCAAAAAACTGCCGTCTCTTTGCGTTAATTGCGAAAACAAAATCGGGCAATTTTCTTTGCCTTGACTCTTAACACTCAAAACTGCGGAAGTCCCCAAAAGGCCGATATCAGCTTGACGTGAAAGAATAGCCGTCATGGTTTTGTCCGAGCCTTCAGCGGAATTCAACTTAATTTCAAGGCCGTTTTCTTCAAAAAAGCCAAGTCCCAAAGCAACATATTGCGGAGCATAAAAAACCGATCTTGTAACTTCATTTAATTTAACTGCTTTCATTTTAGATTCATTTTTATGTAAGCATGATGTTAAAAACAAACTCAAAACCGCTAACAAAATAAAATATTTGCAAAATTTAATTTTCAAAAACACCACCAACCTTCGATTTAGCGTCATTATTCTTTTATTTTTCAGCTTGGCAAAAGGTTACTTACTCCGATGAGCTAACGTTTAAATTACCCTGCGAGGAATAAACTTTCGGGACGTTTCCAAGAACTACAATTTCAGAAACTAAAAAGCTGTTTTCAAAATCTTCACAGCAAGAACATCCCGGAACCATAACGCAAATTCTAGTTCGAATATAAAGGTAAATTTGGTAAATTGTTTGGTTGATTCCCGCACCGCTAAATGAAGTTTTAAAATCGGTTGAAACGTTACCACTGACGGAAATTTTCATCGGGACGCCTGGGCCAAGGCCGTTAAACATTTCAATACCCGAAAGAGTGCCCAGCGCAACTGAAATCTTCCTGTCTTTAAGACTCAAAAATTTGTTTTGAATAATCATTCCAACGCGTGATTTTAACTTATTGACTTTTTCCATGTCCGAAAGAATAGCGGTGAGTTCCCCGTTTTCGAGCTTTTCAAGCTTCACTATTTGATTGTAAGCCTCTTTATTTTCAGAAAGTTCCTGCAAAATCGCTTCGTTGACGGCTTCAGTTGAAATAACCTTTGCTTTGCTGACTGAAATTGCTTTTATGACAGGGCGAAATTTGAAATGAAGAAAAAGCGAAACCCCAAGAAGCACCAAAAGGAACAGTAAAAGTTTTTTATGCCTGCTTTTTAAAACTATTTTTCGAGCCATTAAATCACCTGCCGGGTTAAAGTCTTATAAATCAGTATATCGCCCGGCTTTGCCTTTGGTGAATCTGCCGCATGGTAAATTTTTGATATTAAAAAGTAAAGCATAACCTGATTTAATCAAAAAAATTTGGGGAACAATACTAACTGGGTAAAAAATTTTTACCTAAAAAATTAATAAAAGGAGCTGAAGATTATGTGTAGACCGGAATATCAAGAACACGACTGCCTTTGCAAAAGAATCTGCATGGCAACAAGATTAATTTTAGCAGGAGCTGTGCTCGGCACAATTGCCGGAATGGTTGGAATGTATTTCTTTGACCATGACAGACGTTTTCAAAAAAACATGCAAAGAAATGCAAGCAAAATGCTCGAAGGTGCAGAAGAGCTAACACACAACATTAAAACCAAAATCGACAGCACTGAGATTTAATTTTTGATCCGTGAAGTTCTGAAAAAGAATTTTGCGGATTTTTTATTTTTTGCCCTCAAATGTGCAAAAATTCAACTTTTTTCGACGATATATGGAAATTAAAAAATTTAAGGAGGATGACAACTTGAAAATTTCAAATCATCAAAAAGGCCCGAGAGAGCTAAGCAAAAAGGAACTTGAATTCTGCCAGCATTACATAAGCACGGGCAGTGCAAAGGAAGCAGCAGTTTTAGCCGGATTCAAAACTTGCCCCGAAAGAAAAGGCGCAGAACTTCTGCTTGAAAACAAGATTTCGGAAAAAATCAAAAGTATGTACATAGAAAAGCGGCAAAATTTGATGTTCCGCGCGATAAGCGGATATGAACGCTTGGCATTCGGAAGCATCTCGGATTCTATAAAACTTTTATTTTCAGAAAATTTAAAACCCGAAGATTTAAACAAAATGGACCTTTTCAACATTGCGGAAATAAAAAAGCCCAAAGACGGCGCCATGGAAATTAAATTCTTCGATAGATTAAGAGCGCTTGAAAAACTTGAACAAATTGAAGTAACAAATCATTCGGAAAAAGAGCCCTTCTACTTTGTGCTTGAACAAAGCATAAAAAGCCTGCATGATTCGGAGAAAAAACCGATGGAGGACTAAATGAAATTCGAAAAATTTTCGAAAAAACAAGTCATAACTTTGACTTGGTGGGTTAAAAACTCTCCTCATGAAAACCTTGATGCGCTAATCTGCGACGGCTCGGTAAGAAGCGGCAAAACGCTTTGTATGTCAATTTCTTTTATACTTTGGGCCTTTTACAAATTCAGCGGGAGCTCATTTGCAATTTGCGGCAAAACAATAAAATCAATCCGAAGAAACGTCACTTCACCGCTAATTCCAATAATTTCAGAGCTTGGCTTTGAATGCAAACAAAAGCTTTCGGAAAATTTGATTGAAATTTCATTCATGGGAAGAACAAACACCTTTTACCTTTTCGGCGGAAAAGATGAATCCTCGGCAGCGCTGATTCAAGGCATGACACTTTCAGGAGTTTTGTTCGATGAAGTTGCACTGATGCCAAGATCTTTCGTTGAGCAGGCGCTTGCAAGATGCTCGGTTGCAGGCTCGAAATTTTGGTTTAACTGCAACCCGGAATACCCCGGGCACTGGTTTTACAGAGAATGGATTTTAAAAGCAAAAGCAAGGAAAACGCTTTACTTGCACTTCACGATGGACGATAACCCTTCGCTTTCAGAAAGCCTCAAAGAAAGGTACAAACGCCTTTACAGCGGGACATTTTACCAAAGGTTCATCGAAGGAAAATGGGTTGCCGTCGAAGGAATTATCTACCCTTACATGACAAAAGAATCTTCATTCTGCGAAACCCCGAAAGAAATGCCCTCGCGCTATGCTCTTTCATGCGACTACGGCATTGTAAACCCCACTTCATGCGGCCTGTGGGGCAATATAAACGGAACATGGTACAGAATAAACGAATATTATTTTGATTCCAGAAAAGAAGGTGAGAGCCGAACAGACGAAGAACATTACAGGCAAATTCTAAAAATGATTGAAGGCAAAAACATCGACTGCATGGCAGTTGACCCTTCAGCAGCAAGTTTCATAACCCTTATTAAAAGATACGGGCAAATTAAAGTCATTCCCGCCAGGAACAACGTAAACGAAGGAATAAGCGAGGTGGCTTTAGCCCTAAAAAGAGGTGATATTAAAATCTGCAAAAATTGCGCCGATTCAATAAGAGAATTTTCTCTTTACAGGTGGCAAAACACCACAGCAAAAGACACACCGGTTAAAGAAAATGACCACGCAATGGACGACATAAGATATTTCGTCAGCACGATAATGAACTCCTATGACGATGAGCCATTTTTTGCGCTGGCAACTCAAAGAATATAAAGGAGAAAGAAAATTGGAATTTTTTAAAAAGAAAAAACAGCAAAGCGCCGCAGTTCAAACAGCGCCCGTTTACCCCAAGGCTCCTCATCCTTTTGACATAATAGAAAACTATTCCCCGCTTTCAGGAAACGAAATGGAGCTTTACCGCACACTCAGAGACGCCGTCCCCGTGATTGACGCAGCTATTTCAAAAATAATTCGTCTCACAGGAGATTTTAAAATCGTTTGCGAAGATGAAGAAGTTGAAAAAAAGATAAATAAGTTTATCTCAAACGTTCAGGTTAATTCCTGTGGAAGAGGCATTCATCACTTTATTTCTTCGCATTTAAACCAGCTTTTGACTTACGGCACGGCAATTGGAGAAATTGTTCTAAGCGGCGACAGCGAATCAATTGCAGCACTTTACAACGCCTCGCTTTCAAACGTGGTTTTAACCACTAAAGATAACCCGCTAAACCTGGTTATTTACCGCAAGAAGCCCGATGGATCAATGAAAGCAATAAAATATCCGCAGTTAGTTTTAATTTCAACTCTTAACCCTGAACCGGGCTACATTTACGGCAACTCTATAATGAAAGGTTTACCGTTTGTTAGCGGGATTTTACTTAAAATTTTCAAAACCATTGGAGCAAACTGGGAAAGAGTTGGCAATGTTAGATTTGCCGTTACATACAAGCCTTCTTCGGATTCCGGAGAAAGATCTTACACCAAAGAAAGAGCTGCGCAGATTGCAAGCGAATGGACAAAAGCAATGAAAAGCCAAAATCCAACTGATTTCATTGCAATCGGCGATGTTGGAATAAAAGTCATCGGGGCTGACAACCAAATCCTTGAAAGCCAAATTCCAGTCCGCCAAATGCTCGAGCAAATAGTGAGCAAACTTTCAATTCCGCCGTTTTTGCTCGGCCTGAGCTGGACTTCAACTGAGACAATGTCCACCCAGCAAGCTGAAATTTTAAACAGCGAAATTGAATCTTACAGAAGAATCTTAAACCCGGTTATTTCAAAAATATGCGATATGTGGCTAAGGTTAAACGGCTTTAAATGCCCTTATGAAATTTCATGGTGCAAGATTGATCTCGAAGATCAGCTGCAAATTGCAAACACAAGGCTCACAAACGCAAAAGCAAGAGAAATCGAAAAACGCTTGGAAGAAAAATAACGGAGGTAAAAAATGAAAGACGGCTATGTGATTAAAAACAAATCAAATCAAGCAGTTTCAGAAAACGACCTGGAACTAATAAACAAATTAACACGAAGAAAATTTTCAGCAGAAGAAGTTTACACATTTTCGGTGGTTCTATGCGACAACGAAATCGACAGAGACTACGAAAAGTTCACTGATGAAGCACTTTTGAAACTCGAAAAAATGTTCGTTGGCAAAACAGGAATTTTAGACCACGACCCAAAAAGCGAAAACCAAACCGCAAGAATCTTCAAATGTTTCTTAGAAACAGTCCCCGGCAAACTCAATTCCCTCGGTGAGCCCTACAAAAGGCTCATTGCAAAGGCATACATGCCAAAATGCTCAAAAAACGAAAATATAATCCTTGAAATTGACTCAGGAATCAAAAAAGAAGTGAGCGTTGGCTGCTCGGTTAGCAAAATTTCATGCTCGATTTGCTCAAAAGAAATTAAGTCTATCCCCTGCTCGCACATAAAAGGCAGAAAATACAAAACCGACGGAACTGAAAAGCTTTGCTTTAGAATTCTTGACAACCCAATGGATGCTTATGAATGGTCTTTCGTGGCGGTTCCTGCTCAAAGAGAAGCAGGAGTGATAAAATCTCACAAAAACTACTTGAAAGGAGGTGAAAAAAAGATGGATGAGATCATTAAATCGCTATTCCCGAAGCCAAAAGAAAAAATCAGCGAAAATGAAATCAAAAAAGCGCTTGAAACCCTGAAAGAAAAAGCCAAAATAGGCGAAATTTACAAGCAAGAGCTTAAAAACGACGTCATAAAACTTTCAAACGCCGCTTGCCCTGAGCTTGACATGGCAGTTATGAAAAGCATTTGCGAGAAAATATCAATCGAAGAATTAAACTCACTGAAAAAGACTTTCAAAACAAAACTTTCGCAGATAATGCCCGCCGCACCGCAATTCACACCTGAAAAATCAGATTTGCAAAAAAATGAAAATATTCAATTTAAAATATAAAAATGGAGGAATTTAAAATGGCATTTTGTAATTCAATTAAACTCGAAAAAGGCATGTATAACGTAGGAGGAAAAACTTTCACAGAAGTTCTTGAAAGCCTCGACCCATCTGAAAATTATAAAGGAAGCGCACTTGAAAACTTAGACGCATATCAAAGACAGTTAAAAAGATTCGACATCAAAGTAAGCGGACCGGGATGCGACGTTGTTGACAAATTCTTCAGCACAGCAGATTCAGCTGTTTTGTTCCCTGAATTTCTCGCAAGAGCTATCAAACAAGGAATAAATTCTTCGGAAGTAATTTCATCAATCGTAGCAGCAACCACGAAAATCGAAGGAACGGACTACCGCTCAATTTCTTCAACAACCGAAAGTTCAAGCACATCTTACGTTGCAGAAGGCGCAAGCATTCCAAGCGTTAGCGTTAGAAAAAATGCTTCTTTAGTTGAGCTCAAAAAACACGGCAGAGTATTTTCTTCTTCATATGAAGCTTTAAGATTCCAAAACTTGGACGTTGTAACCGTGATTTTGAAACAAATCGGCCTTGACATAGCAAAAGAACAACTCGAAGACGCGGTCACAGAACTTTTAGGTTCAGGCTCAACCGCAGCAGAATCAATCAGCGCCGCTTACGGCACAACAAAGCCATCATCTGCAACTTTGGCTTATCCTTACCTTTTACAACTTTGGAAAGGCCTCAACCCTTACAAATTAAACGTTATGATTGCTTCCAGCGCAGTAGTTAACGACATTCTTTCTTTAAGCGAGATGAGAGATGCTTGCGCAGGACTCGACTTCCAAGGAACCGGAAACATCGTAACTCCAATGGGCGCAAAATTAATAGTTTCAGAAAAAGTTGGCGCAAACAAAATCCTCGGAATTGATAAAGATTTCGCTCTTCAACTCGTTCAATCAGGAGACATCTTAATCGACTTTGATAAAGTAATCGACAAGCAACTCGAAAGAGCAGGAATCACAATGACAACAGGATTCTCTAAATTAACCGCTAAAGCAGCAAAAGTTCTTGATTACAGCGTTGCTTAATTAAAAGATTTTGGCCCCTTTGAAACCAGGCAAATCGAAAAGGGGCTACCTCTTTTTTAACCTAAAAGCAAGGAGGCAAATAAATTTGAATTTAGAAATAGTCGTTCAAAGATTTTCAGTCATCGCAAACGTTGAAATAGAAGATTCTTCAAAATGGATCCCCATTTGCTACGAAAGCATGGAAGAAATAAAAAGACACTTGAAAGATGGCATAGACGAAGAATCTAACGCCCACAGGCTAGAAGTTGCGGCAGCTGCACTTGCACTTTATAAATACACTCTTTTCAATGCAACCACCTTAACGACAGAATCTTTCACTGCAGGAGAAATGAAAATAAAAACAGACCCGAATACCTCTGTCAAAATGGCAACTAAGGTTTGGCAAGAAGCGAAAAGATCAATTTCGGATTTAATAGAAGACGAAGGCTTTGTTTTCGAAAGGATTACATACGATGAATAGAATTTGCGACAACGCCAAAACTTTAATCTCCAAATTCGGCCAAGACGTTAAAGTGCAGTGCACATCTGAAAAAACAATAAAAACAAAAGCTTTCATTCAGCCTTTAAGATCCGATTACCAAAGCCCGCTTTATGGCGATTACCTCGAAGAAACCAAAACTGAGCAATATTTATACATAGGTCTGCCTAATGTGAAATTAAGCAGCTACGCTTCCACCGCAGTGATAATGGCAGGCCTTAAAAACTACAGCGTTAAAAAAGTTGAATATGTTTATCTTTCCGGCGAAGTTATTTACGAAAGAGCCGTTTTGGAAGAAAAAACATAATTTAAAACCCGGGCAGACTTAAATTTGCCCGGAAAAAATATTAAAAATAAAACTAAGAAGGAAACCGACAAATGAACCATAAAATTAATTTTAGATCAAGCTTCAAAGAACCCATCTTACTTTCAGGAAAAATCCTGGGGTTAAAGCTGCTTTCAGCCTACGAAATAATAATTTTTGAAAAAAATTACAAAGCAATGCTCGAAATCTCAAATGTGTTTAAGAAAAACAAAAAATTAATAAGAAAAGCCGGATTGATATCCATGTGTTTGTGCACTGCCTCAGGCGAAAGATTGTTTCCAAATACGGTAAGCGTGCTTAAAAATTTAACATGCCAGGAAATAAATTACGTTTTTAAACAATATGGCAAAATCAAAAAGCAATCGCTGGCTTACCATGCAAAAAATCAAGCAATATTTGAAAATGTAAAAAAACATGAATATCAACAAAGTTTACAAAATTTAGCAAGTGGTGAATAATTTATTAGTATTGACTTACTTATAACAATATGCTAGAATACTTAGGAGTTTAGGTAATTTCTATGAGTTAGAAAGAGTGGGATTGTCCCGCTCTTTTATCTATATTTTGGAGGGATTAAATGTCAAAAGCGAAAAAATCAGTTTCAGAAGCTGTTACTGAAATTGCGCTCCCGATTGCAAAAGAGCTTGGGCTTGAGCTTTGGGACGTAAAATTTTTGAAAGAAGGCTCTAATTTTTATCTAAGAGTTTTCATTGATAAGCCTGAAGGCATAACGCTTGAAGACTGCGAAAACATGAGCAGAAAGCTCGATGAACCTTTGGATATTCTTGACCCTATCGACGTTTCATATTGCTTGGAAGTTTGCTCGCCAGGAATTGAAAGGGAACTTTCTTCGGACGCTCACTTTGAAAAATACATTGACAGCGAAGTAAATGCTCAGTTAATTCGCCCAGATGAAAACAAAAATAAAAACATTTGCGGAAAATTGCATTCTTTCGGCAAAGAAACGGTAAAAATAGAAACAGAAGAGCAAATTTTTGAATTACCACGAAAGAATATTGCAAAAATCAACTTAAAAATGCTAGAGGAGAGAAACTAAAAAATGAACATGGAAATTTTCGAAGCACTCAAGCTTCTTGAAAAAGAACGCGGCATTCCAATGGATTACATGCTTGAAAAAATCGTTAAAGCAATCGTCACCGCTTGCAAAAATAACTACGGCGGAAATGAAGAAGTAACGGTAAACTTCAATGCGAAATCAGGAGTTTTCGAAGTTAATTTAATGAAAACTGTTGTTGACGAAGTTGAAAATCCGGGCAAAGAAATTTCGCTCAAAGATGCCCTTGTTATCAAAAAAGGCTCAGAAGTTGGCGACCAAATTGCAATAAAACTCGAAAC
>CAKVDR010000017.1 GCA_934726435.1 uncultured Eubacteriales bacterium | reverse complement strand
GGATTTTCGAAGGATTTTTCGCATAAAAATCTCCGGGGTAAAAAACCACATAATATATTCTCGCGCAGATTATCGCCACGGCTGAAGAAAAAAGCGCCAGATTCTCAACATCATTCTTTTTAAGCCCGAAGCTCTGGCACCTTTTAACAATGTAAAGCAAAGCAAGCAGAAAACCTAAAGCGATTATAACGCCATACCATTTAACCGTAAATCCTGCAAAACTAAAAAGCGTGGGGTTTATTTTAAGGTTTATTCCAAGTTTTGGGAACGAAACGTGGTAAATCATTTGCGTTTTGGCACAGCAACTGAAAGTGAAGAGTTATCTTCTTTGAAATGAGCCGCTATTCTTTCGTTTAGCCCTTCTAAAGTTGCATTTTCGAGTTCTTTCATGTATCCAAAGAAGTCTTTGCTCGACAAAACAAACCCTAAAAGCACGTTAGCTGTGCTGGAAACACTGTTATAAACGCTCATGCTTTTGCCGTAAACTGCTTTTTTGATTCTTTCGAAATCTTCTTTTTTAATTCCCGAAGAAAGAAGTTTTGCGGTGTGCTTTTTAATAACCTCGGCTGCTTTTTCTGGGTTTTGCGATTCCCCTGAGAATACCACTGCAGAATATCCTGGACCTTCAAGATGCTCGCCTGTAAATGAAGCGATGTTAATAAGCCCGCTTTCCAAAAGTTCGCCATACATTTCGCTTGAAGGTGAGGTGAGATAGCTTAAAATCAAATCTGTGTAAACTGAATCTTTCGTGGAGATTTTTGAAGAAATATTTTCTTTAAAACCAAGGCAAAACATCGAAGAGTTAATATCAAATTCTTCACTAACGAATTTTTTGCAAACGGTTTTAGGTTCTTGCGGGAAGTATCTATCAATTTCAATCGGTGGGGAATATTGAAGTTTTTTGTCAATCACCGCGAGAACTTCATCGGGGTCGAGATCACCCACTATGCATAGCGCCATATTGTGAAGATTATAAAAAGCTTTGTAGCAATCATAAAGAATCTCTGGCGTGATTTTCGCTATTGATTCCACCGAGCCTGCAATGTCAATTTTGACAGGGTGATTATGATAAAGCGCGCCCAAAAGATTGATGTAAACTTTCCATTCCGGGCTGTCTTGATACATTTTAATTTCCTGAGCGATTATTCCTCTTTCTTTTTCAACGTTTTCTTCAGTGAAATAAGGCGCTTGGACGAAATCAAGCAAAATTTCAAGTGATTGATTAAAATTATCGGTGCAGGAAAATAAATAAGCTGTTTTTTCAAAAGAGGTGTAAGCGTTTGCTGATGCACCGGTTTTGGCGAAGAGTTCAAAAGCATCGCCGTTTTCGCTTGCAAAGAGTTTGTGCTCAAGGTAATGCGCTATTCCATCAGGGACGACTGTGAAATTTTCTTCATCTTTGAGTTTAAAAGTGTTGTTAACCGAGCCGAAATTAGTGCCTAAAATCGCATATTTTGAGCTGTAGCCTTTTTTTGGGTAAATGTAAATATCAAGCCCTGAAGGGTGCTTTGTGAAAAAATATTCTTCGCCAATTGCTTCGTAGGATATCTTTTTAGTTTTCATTTTTATTCATCCTCCTTGTCGTTTTTGCAAAGGGTGTAAACTGTGTCAAGGGTTATTTTGTTTGCAACTTCAATCACTTTTTCGCGTTTAACTTCGCTAATTTCTTCTATCAACTCTTCGGGGGATTTCATTTCACCGAGGAAGCTCTGGGAAATATACCATGAAGTCAGGGAAGAAAGGCTATCACTTATGCTTTCCATATTCTGCGAAAGATACATTTTGGTTTCGGCAAGGTCACTTTCTGCAAAATTGCCTACTTTTACTTCTTTAAGCTGGTTCATTATTTCTTTTTTTGCTTCTTTGATTTTTTCTTTTTCAACACCGCTTGAAATGAAAATAACGCCTTTTGCTTTGTTGTAACGTGATGAACAGTAGTAGCAAAGGCTCAGTTTTTCGCGCACATTAAGGAAAAGTTTTGACTGAGCAGTCCCGCCGAAAAGTGCATTCATAACCATCATTGCAGAGGTGTCTTTATCTGGGTAGGCAGTTCCTGCGCAAAGACCCATAACAAGCTTGCACTGTGAGACATCCATGTTTTCGGTTATCTCTTTTATTTCTTCGGCTTTTTCTTTCACTTTGGTTTTAAGCATTTCTTGCGGTTGTCTGTTTATTTTCGCAAAGCAGTTTTTGAACTCCGAAATAATTGATTCATAGCTTGCTTTGCCGATTACAGTGATTTCAATGTGCGCGGACTTTAAAAGGTCTTCCCAAGCTTTTGTCACCTGCTCGGAAGTTAGGCTTTTTGCTTCTTCTATGGTTCCTAGAATGTTTATTCCGAATTTATCGTTTTCGAACATTATTTCTTCGCAGCGCCTTGCAGCATAAGTTTTTTTATCGTTCATTTCTGAGAGAATATCTTCGATTAACTGCCTTTTTTCAAGTTCCAAGTTTTCTTCTTTGAATTTCCCGTTTTCTAAATTTGGATTAAAAATCATTTCGCAAAGAAGATTAGTTAAATCCGCAGTGTTGCCGGAGTTTTCATAGGCAAATTTTCCGCTAAGGGCTTCCGCGCAAAGGTTTATCACTTGGCAATCGCCGAGTTTTGAAAGTGAAGAGTTAACCGAAGCGCCATAAAGGCTTTCGAGCTTAATGCTAACGTCTTTCAAGGTAGGATACTCCTTGCAGCTGTGCGAAAGAAGATTCGGTAGCAAAGCGTTTTTTGAAACTTCGCTTTTTGAAAGTGGGGTAAATATTGAAAAAGAAACTACAGTTGTTTTGAATTTTTCTTCAGGAATATAAGTGAAGTTAATACCTTCTGAAATTTTTTCTCTTAATATGTTATTCATCAGCTTTCATCTCCGTATATATTATTGTTTTCTGTTTTTTCTTCTGCATGGCAAAAATGTGAAAATAATTCCTGCGGCAGATATTGAAACAAGAGCTATTCCGCCATAAAGAAGCACCGAACCATCGTAAATAAGGTCACTTATTTTTTCATCAGACTTAATGAAGTCAAAGCTTTCATCTTTTTCTTTCGTTTCGGCTTCAGTTTGCTGAGAATTTTTTGCGTGGCAAAAGTTTCCTAAAAGAGTCATTCCTGCGCAGATGCTTACAGTGCAAATCAAGGCAGATAAAGTTTTTTTGAAAATTTTTTTCATTGTTTTTTGCAACCTCGTTTTTGAATTTTTAAATTTGCTTTCTTAATTATATTTTGCAAAATTTGCCGTTATAAATAAAACCTTTGAAATTTTTCTCGTAGTCTATTATACTATACTTTTGTATTTTATAAATAGTTAGGAGTAATAAAATTTGGATTTTATTGAAAATTTAATAACCGAAGCTATGAATTCTAGGGAAAAAGCATATACTCCTTATTCAAATTTTAAAGTAGGAGCGGCGCTTTTGACCTTTGATGGAAAAATCTACGGAGGGTGCAACATCGAGTGCGCTTCTTACCCTGTTTGCAACTGTGCTGAAAGAACGGCTCTTTTTAAAGCTGTTTATGACGGCTATAGGAAGTTCAAAGCAATTGCGGTTGTTGGCGGAAAAGACGGCGAAAAGCTTAGTTCATACTGCCCACCATGCGGAATGTGCAGGCAGGCGCTTCGTGAATTTTGTAGCCCTGAAGATTTTAAAGTGATTTTAGCGGTAAGCACAGAAGAATTCAAAGTTTACACTCTAAACGACCTTTTACCGCAAAGTTTTGGCCCGGATAATCTTTAATTAATAGGAGGAAATGAAATTGAACCTTGAAAATAAATGCCTTGAAATAAGAAAGAATATTCTTTTGGAAATCGGCACGCTTGGAGTAGGGCACATCGGAGGAAGTCTCTCGATGGTCGAATTGCTCGCCGTGCTTTATTACAAACACATGAATGTTGACCCCAAAAACCCGAAAAAAGAAGGAAGAGACCGTTTAATCGTTTCAAAGGGTCATAGCGGCCCGGCTGTTTATGCTGTTCTTGCAAATATGGGTTACTTCCCGCAAGAATGGCTTAAAACTCTTAATAAGCCCGGAACGAATCTTCCGAGTCACTGCGACATGAACCGTACCCCGGGGATCGATATGACAACGGGTTCGCTCGGTCAAGGGTTTTCTTGCGCTGTGGGAATTGCTCTTGCTTCGAAACTTAAAAACGACAACGCTCAAATTTACACAGTAATCGGCGATGGTGAATCTCAAGAAGGCCAAATTTGGGAAGCTGCAATGTTTGCATCTCATAAAAAACTTAGCAATTTAATTGCTTTCACAGATTACAACAAACTTCAGCTTGACGGCAAAACTGAAGATATTTGCTCGATTGAACCCTTGGCTGAGAAATGGCGCGCTTTCGGCTGGAGTGTTATTGAAGTTGAAAACGGAAATTCTTGCAAAGAAGTTGACGAATCTATAACTCTCGCCAAAAGCACAAGTCTGCCAACGATGATAATTCTTAACACCGTTAAGGGTTATGGAGTAAGCTTTGCGGAAAATGCCGGCGTTAAAAACCACAGTATGACCGTTAGCAAAGAAATGTTTGAGCAAGGTTTAAAAGAATTGGAGGAAAAAACCAGTGGAAATGCGTGAACTGATTTCAAAAGAACTTGAAAATGAAATGAGAAAAAATGAAAATATAGTTGTGCTTAATGCCGATTTAGCCAAACCAAACGGCTTTGGAAATTTAAGCGAAATCTTCCCTGAAAGGTGCATAAATGTTGGCATTGCTGAGCAAAATATGGCTTCAATCGCCGCGGGAATGAGCAGCTACGGAATGATACCTTTCATCTGCACGTTTACTCCGTTTGCAACCCGCAGAATTTGCGATCAAATTGCTATCTCGATTTGCTATGCAAACCAAAACGTTAAAATCATAGGGACTGACCCGGGAATAAGCGCGGAATACAACGGCGGAACTCACATGAGCGTTGAAGATATCGGAGTGCTTAGAAGTATCCCAAATATAGTTATTTTTGAGCCTGTGGATAATGCCCAGCTTAAATATTTGTTCCCGCAAATTCTTGCTTACAAAGGCCCACTTTACATCAGAATGTTCCGCAAGAGCACTCCTGACGTTTTCAGCGAAGATGAAACTTTTGATCTTTTTAAAGCCAAAACCATCAAAGAAGGCAAAGACATAAGCATTTTCTGCTCGGGAATAATGGTTGATGAAACTTTGAAGGCAAATGAAATCCTTGAAAAAGAAGGCATCAACGCTGAAATAATAAATATTCACACGATTAAACCGATCGACAGAGAAGCCGTTATAAACTCAGTTTCAAAAACCGGTGCGGCTCTTGTTGCTGAGAATCATAATGTAATAGGTGGCCTTGGCTCTGCAGTTGCGGAAGTTCTTTGCCAAAGTGTTCCTGCTCCGGTAGAATTCGTGGGAATTAAAGATGTTTTCGGCCAGGTTGGAAAGATGCCGTATCTTAAAGAAGTCTATCAAATGACGGCAGAGGACATTGCAAAACAAGCTAAAAAATGTATTCAAAGAAAAAAATAACAAAATTTTGCTCATAACCTTTGTGGCTATGAGCTTTTATATTTATGATTGATTATTTTAAAATTGAGTTTAAAACTAGGAGTGTTCCTATTCCTGGTAGGCCGAAAATTGCTGAAACCCCTGCTGTTACTAAATTTAAAGGAAGCGAAAATCCTGTTAAAGCTGAGAAGCTTTCGAGTATCACCAGTGAAATAATTCCACTTGCTGTGCTGAAAATAGATTTTACTACTGGGTGCTTAGCTTTTAAAATTATGTTTATTAAAAAAAGTATAATCACAGGAATTACAGCTAGAAAAATTTTGTTCATTTTAATTCTCCTTACTTAAACTTGGCTCCAAAAGCTTTATTTTGCTTATGAGATGAGCATACCTTGCATTTAAAACTTCACGCTGCAAAATACATGCTTCAATTAGGTCGCTTTCAACTTCCATTTGAAACCACATGTTTGTTTTTTCAAGTTCTGTGCAAATTTCAGTTATTTCATCTTTGATTTTCTGAGCGTCAGAATTTATTTTAGGGCTTGTTTTTTTGAAAATTTTAATCATTTGCGTTCACATTCCTTTTTTGAATATTTATGCCAAGCATTTTGAATTTATGATTAATACATTTTATTCATAGTTCACTTAATGTCAAGAATTTTTTGGCTTAAAGAATGCAAAACAGAAAAATGTTAGCATAGGTTTACTTTTTTCGAAAAATAAAGTATAATATTCTTAACTGTAAAATTATAATTTATTTAAATGAAAATTAAAGGATGTGTTATAAAAATGAAAAGCTTAGGCGATATGTCTTGCGGGGAAGAGGGGGTTATCAAAAAAGTTGGCAGTAGCGGTTCGCTTCGCCGCAGGATGATTGACATGGGCATGACCCCGGGCGCTAAGGTGAAGCTTATCAAATATGCTCCTGCGGGTGACCCAATTGAAATAAAACTTCATGATTACAAACTGAGCATAAGAAAATCCGAAGCAAAAGAGATTGAAATTTGCCAAAGCAGTGAAGAAGCCAAAAAATTAAGTGCTAAACTTGAAGAAAGAAAATTTAGCTTGAAAGAACACGCTTTGGCTGCTCCTATAATAAAAAATGACGATAATTATTCCCGAACTTATAAGGTTGCTTTGGTTGGCAACCCGAATAGCGGCAAAACAACTCTTTTTAATAAATTAACCGGGAGCTACCAATACGTTGGTAATTGGCCCGGCGTAACAGTTGAAAGAAAAGAAGGAAAAATAAAGGGGATCGGCGATGATATTAGTCTAGTTGATCTTCCTGGTGTTTACTCGCTTTCGCCGTATTCGCCTGAAGAGGTGGTTACCAGGAATTACATTATAAATGAATCGCCTGATGTTATAATAAACATTTTGGATTCAACCAATTTAGAAAGGAACCTTTATTTAACCACGCAGCTTTTGGAACTTGACTGCAAAATGATTTTGGTTCTTAACATGACTGATTTGCTCAAGAACAAAAGAATCGATTACAAAGAGCTTGAAAAACGCTTGGGAGTGCCTGTCGTTGCGGTTTCTGCCGGTAAGAATAAGGGGATTGAAAAACTTCTCGAATGCCTTTCGCTTTCAGTTAAGCGTGGCAATTTCGTTCGCGGAAGCAGTAGTATTTATTCTGAAAAAGTTGAAAACTCGCTTGAAAAAATCGACAAAATTTTAAATGAGGGCAACGCTTATGTTTTCAGCAGCAGGTTTAAAACCGTTAAAGCTTTTGAAGGCGATTGCATTGTGCTTGAAAGCTATAAACTTCCGAAAGATAAACTTGACGAGATAGAAAAAATCAGAAATGACGTGAGCAAATCTTTAGATAAGGAAAAAGACACTATAATCCCCGAAGAAAGATACACATATATTTACGATCTTTGCCAAAGAGCTATAAAAAATTTAAAACCCGAAAGCACTATGACATTTTCGGAAAGAATCGATAAATTTTTAACTGGCAAATTCACTGCATTCCCGTGCTTTTTGTTTTTAATTCTTTCGATTTTTTACCTTACTTTTGGCCCGCTTGGCGTTACGCTTAAGAACATTTGTGAGGATTTCATAAATACGCAAACTCAAGGCATGGTTCTTAGCATTTTGAATTACATAGGTGTTTCGCCGTGGTTAAAAAGTTTGGTTGTGGATTCCATTATAAAAGGCGTTGGAGCGGTTATTTCGTTTTTGCCGCAAATTGTTCTGCTTTTCACGCTTCTTTCGCTCCTCGAAGATTGCGGATACATGGCAAGAGCCGCGTTTATTATGGATAGGCCAATGAGGAAAATAGGCCTTTCAGGCAAAGCGTTTGTTCCGATGATAATGGGTTTCGGGTGCACTGTTCCTGCGGTTTTGGGCAGCAAAATTCTAGAAAGCAAGAAAGATAAAAACTTAGTTATATTTTTAATTCCGTTTATGTCTTGCAGCGCAAAGATGCCGCTTTATTTGCTTTTTGCTTCAACTTTCTTCCCGAATCATCAAACTCTGGTTGTATTCTCACTTTATGGTTTTGGTGTTGTTTGCGCTTGCCTTACTGCGCTTCTTTTCAAAGATACCGTTTTTAAAGGCGAAGAGTCTCCTTTTATAATGGAAGTGCCGGATTACAAATGGCCGTCGTTTAAAAACGTTAGGCTCAGTGTTTGGGATAGAACCAAAGACTTTGTTGAAAGAGCCGGAACTGTCATTTTGATTGCAACTGTTGTTGTTTGGTTTTTGCAATATTTTGGCCCTGATTTCAAAGCTGTTTCGGATAATTCCCAGAGCATTCTTGCGAAAATCGGCCAGGTGATTGCTCCTGCGTTTGAAATTTGCGGCTTTGGCAACTGGGAAGTCAGCGTTTCGCTTGTTACCGGGCTTATGGCTAAGGAATCTATCGTTAGCACGCTTTCAGTTCTTTACGCCGAGAGTGGTGAGCTAAGCGAAGTTTTGAGCCACAGTTTTAGCCTTGCGAGTGCAATTTCGTTTTTGATTTTTGCACTTTTGTATACTCCGTGCGTTGCTGCAGTTTCAGCGATTTACAAAGAATACGAAAATAAAAAATTGGCTATTTTCTCGGTTCTTTATCAGCTTTTGGTGGCTTACTTTATGTCCGCGCTTGTTTACCAATTTTTGACTCTTTTTAGAGTAGCTTAAAAAGGGAGGTTGTTAAATTGAAGTATGATTGCGTTATTTTTGATTTAGACGGCACGCTTATTGATAATTCCACAGGGATTTGCAGCTCAATTGTGAATTTTTTACCTAAGTTTGGAGTTTCAGGCGTTAGTGAAGATGAAATCCGCCCGATGTTTAAAGATTGCACAAGGAGCATTTTGAAAAATCATTTTAATTTTGAGGGCGAAAAGCTTGAAAATGCAATGAAAATTCACAGAGATTACATGAAAACCAAGGGCCTTTTTAAAGTGAAACTTTATGACGGCGTCACTGAGCTTCTTGAATTTCTTAAATCAAACGGTGTTATAATCGCTTTAGCAACTTTGAAAAATGAATTTATTGCAAATGAGATTCTGAAAAATTTGAATATTTCGCACTTTTTCAGCGCGGTTTATGGTCAAGACGATGCCGAAAGCCTTGAAAAAGCCCAGATGATTGAAAAAATTAAAAATATGTTTAACCCAAAAAGTGCTATTTTGATTGGTGACTCATGGGTTGACGGCGAAGCAGCGGAAAAATCCGGGGTTGATTTTGGTGCTGTTATGTACGGAATGTGTTTTAAAAGCAAAAGCGAAGCCGAGGTTTTTAACCCTGTGTTTTCGTGCGAAAATGTTTTTGAAATAAAAGATAATCTTAAATAAAAAATATTAAAGAAAGGATTTTTAAAGTGAACTTAGTAGATATTTTAGTAATTTTATTTTTAGTTGGTTTGTTTGCAGCTTGGATGATTTTCAAAAACAAAAAAGCTAAAGAAAATCCGCCTTCAAGATGCGCGGGCTGCGCAAATTTTGGTCTTTGCAGCAAAAAGAAAGACAATAGTAAGAGTAAGCATTAAAGGAGGGCTTTTTATGGAAAAGTGCCTTACCGGTTCTTTGGAGGATTATTTGGAAGTTGTTTATATAATCGAGCAAAGCGGCAAGGAAGCAAGGCTGACCGACATTGCGAACTTTCTTTCTTTTTCAAAGGCAAGCGTCAGCCGAGCTATAAACACTCTCAAAGCTGAAAATATGGTTTTGCAAGAAAAATACGGCAAGATTGTTCTCACCGAAAAAGGCAGGAAAATCGCCGCAAATGTTTATGATAGGCATAAAATTTTAACAAAGTTTTTCACGGATATTTTAAAAGTAAGCCCTGAAATTGCCGAAACCGACGCTTGCAGAGCTGAACATATTTTGAGCAAAGAGACCCTTTTGAGTATAGAAAAGTTTTTAAAAGCAGGAGGAAATAATATTGAATAACCAGAAGAAATTTTCTAAGAAAAAATCTGAAAACGAGTATATAGTAGGCAGGAATGCAGTTAAAGAAGCGCTAAAATCCGGAAGAATAATAGACTCTATCATGATTAGTGAAAATGCAAGAGCCGTTTCTGAAATAATAAACTTGGCAAAAAGCCAAAATATAACGGTTAAAAAAGTTAATAAGTCGGTTTTGGATTCTCTCGGCAATTTTAACCACCAAGGAATAGCAGCGCTGGTTGGTGCAAAGGCTTCTTCGAGCATTGATGAAATTTTGACCCTTGCTGAAGAACGAAACGAAAAACCTTTTGTTATAATCGCCGACGGAATTGAAGACCCGCATAATCTCGGCGCTATAATAAGAACTGCGGAGTGCGTTGGCGCTCATGGCGTTATAGTCCCGAAAAGAAGAGCCTCCGGCCTTACTCTTGCGGTTGAAAAATCTTCCGCTGGCGCTTTGGAGCATATGCTCGTTGCTAAAGTTAACAATATTTCTTCTGCGATTGACGAGCTTAAAGATAAAGGCCTTTGGATTTACGTCGCTGACATGCTTGGTAAAAACTGGACGAGCGAAGACTTGACCGGAGCGGTTGGAATCGTTATTGGTTCGGAGGGAAGAGGAATAAGCGAGAATGTTAGAAAAAAATGCGATTTCATTCTTTCTCTTCCAATGAAAGGCAAGGTTAACTCGCTTAATGCTTCGGTTGCTGCCGGGGTTTTAATGTATGAAGTTTGCAGGCAAAGGCTTTAATCAGTAAAGTTTCAGCATGTAAACTATAAGTCCGTAAATCATCGATGAAATTGTTCCATAAACGATTACAGGTCCCGCCATTATGAACATTTTTGCACCTATTCCAAAAACGTGGCCTTCGCTTTTGAATTCAATTGCCGGAGCGGTTATCGAGTTTGAAAAA
>CAKVDR010000016.1 GCA_934726435.1 uncultured Eubacteriales bacterium | reverse complement strand
GCATAGTTCCTTCCATAGGTTTGCTAACGGCTTGGTAAGCACCTTGCACGCCAATTTCAAGTGCATTTATAAGGTCAACACCCGTTAAACTTTCGGACTGCCCAAAAAGCTTGTTAAAACCCCTAAAAAGAATCGAAAGAATAACGCCGGAATTTCCTCTTGCTCCGCGAAGCAAATTAGGAACGAAATTTTTAATAACTTCGCCGGTGGTAACATCTTCAGGCAAATCCGCAATTGCCTTTGAACCCGAAGAAATCGTCATTGACATGTTAGTTCCGGTGTCTCCGTCAGGAACAGGGAAAATATTAAGCTCATTGACGTGTTCCTTATTTTTAATAATGTTGTTAGCACCCGAAATAAGTGCATTTTTTAAACGTAAACCATTTAACAATCTAACACAGCTCCTTAAATTACGAAAATCATATTACTCTAAATCTTTCAACACTTTTGGTTTTACCGCTTTGTTCATCAATGTCAAAAATAACACATTCCATTTTGCATGGCCCAAAAGCATTTTCAAATCTCGTTGGAATTTTGCATCTCATTCTTTTTATCGAAAGCTCTTTTTTCACTCCAAGAACAGATTCTATAGCTCCTGTCATTCCGACGTCTGTTATATACCCCGTTGACCTTGGCAAAATCTCTTCATCGGAAGTTTGAACATGTGTATGCGTCCCGAAAAATGCTGAAATTCTACCGTCAAGATAATAACCAAGTGCTCTTTTTTCAGCGGTTGCCTCAGCGTGGAAGTCAACTATTTTAATCGGGCAATCGCTGCACTTGCTTATAGCTTCATCCGCAGCTTCGAACGGCGACCTTAAACTTTCAAGGTAAACAACCCCCAGCAAATTTATAACCGCTACTTTGATGCCTTTAACATCAACCTTGCAAAAGCCAACACCCGGCGTGGTTGCGGGAGGATAGTTATAAGGCCTTACAATCCTCCTGTTGTTGCTTAAAAACGGGAAGATTTCTCTTCTTCTAAACGAATGATTTCCCCCTGTTATAACATCCACGCCATTTTCAAGAAGCGATGAGGCAACAGCTGGCAAGATTCCGTTTCCTTCAGCTGAATTTTCGGCATTCGCAATTACCATGTCAATTTCATGCTCGCGCTTAAACTGCGTAAGCCTCGACCTGACAAAATCGGTGCCGTTTTTGCCAACTATATCTCCTATCGCAAGAATTCTCATAGAAACATCTCCTTATTTTGCGTAATCTATCGCACGGCTTTCTCTTATTATGCTCACTTTTATCTGACCTGGGTAATCAAGTTCTGCTTCAATCTTTTTGCACATGCTCCTTGCAAGAGGAATCATGTTTTCGTCTTCAACTGCTTCAGGCTTAACCATTACTCTTACTTCTCTTCCCGCCTGAATTGCAAAGCAATTTCTAACCCCTGCGAAAGAAGAAACCAAGGATTCAAGTTTTTCAAGACGCCTTATGTAGTTTTCAGGGTTTTCACGCCTTGCACCAGGCCTTGCAGCCGAGGCTGTGTCTGCAGCCTGCAAAATAAATTCAAGCGGAGTTTCTGGTTCAACGTCTCCATGATGAGCATTCACCGCGTGAATAACAGCTTCGTTTTCTTTGTATTTTTTAAGAACATTAACGCCGAGCTCAATATGCGAGCCTTCACTTTCGTGGTCAAGAGCCTTGCCGATATCATGAAGAAGCCCTGCGCGAACCGCTAAAGAGTAATCTATTCCAAGCTCAGAAGCCATAGCGCCGCAAAGATAAGCCACTTCAACCGAATGATTCAAAACGTTTTGGCCATAGCTGGTCCTGTATTTAAGTCTTCCAAGAAGTTTAACAAGCTCATGATGCATGTTGTTAATTCCAAGCTCTATAACAACTCTTTGGCCTTCTTCTCTAATGTCTCTTTCAACGTCTTCCCTGGCTTTTTCAACCATTTCTTCAATTTTTGCCGGGTGAATTCTTCCGTCAGCTACCAATCTTTCAAGCGCAAGCTTTGCAATTTCGCGTCTGATCGGCTCAAAAGAAGAAAGAGTGATAGTCTCAGGTGTATCGTCGATTATAAGGTCAACGCCGGTCAAGCTTTCAATAGATCTTATGTTTCTTCCTTCTCTTCCTATTATTCTTCCTTTCATGTCATCGCTCGGAAGCGCAACGACTGAAATAGTAGCTTCTGAAATATAGTCACAAGCACATTTTTGAACCGCAACCGAAAGGATATCCCTGGCTTTTTTCTCGCATTCTTCGCGAAGATTCTGCTCATGAAGGCTTATTCTCACGGCTTTTTCATGCGTTAATTCATCTTCAAGATTTTCAAGCAAGAAATTCTTAGCCTGAGCACTCGTCATACCCGAAATTTTTTCAAGCATTTCAAACTGGCTTTTCTTGACTGCTTCAGCCTGTTTATATTGATCTTCGATTTCTTTTTCTCTCATCAAAATGTTCTTTTCTTGAAGCTCTAGATTCTCGGTTTTTTTGTCAAGATTTTCTTCTTTTTGAACCACTCTTCGTTCTTGCCTTTGGATATCTTTTCTGCGCTCTGAAAGCTCTTTTTCAGTTTCAGACCTAAACTTTTGAACCTCTTCTTTTCCTTCGAGAACAACTTCTTTTTTCTTAGTTTCAGCAAGTTCTTTTGCAACTTCCATGATTCTGGAAGCTTCTTCTTCAGCCGAGGAAATCATTTTTTCAGCCTGGAGTTTCCTGTATGTAACCCCCATCAGAAATGCTGCCACAGCGCAAACGATTCCTACTATTATTAACATTCCCAAATTTTATTTTACCTCCTATTTTAAAAATTTTATTGTAAGAAAATTCGTCTTTCTTAAAAACATCTGCTTTATTCCGGCATGCAAAAAACAGAATGTAACTCTTAAATATATATATTTTTATAAATTTATGATTAATTTCAAAAAATGTATGCTTAAATACGAATAAAGCAAAAATTTGAAAGATAAATATGTCAAATTTCTTCAATGTAATTTTAGTACATATCAAAGTGGTGTGTCAAGAATGTATGAATTATACCGAGCTTTGAAATTTTAAAGAATTTATGCAATTTTTCTTATCAAAAATTTGTACAAGGTACTTGAAAAAAAGTATTTTTAATGATATAGTGTAATGGAAGAGGTTAAAATAAATTTTTGTGAGGTTTTGCAGCATGAAAAGCATTAAAAAGACTGATAAAAATGCAAGCCCTTTTGTCCTTTATAAAGGCAAACCGCTAGTGAGATGTGGAAATACTATTTATTACGGCAATCTTTCAGATAAGTATGTAATAAAAATGGAAGTAAAAGACTCTTTTCCAAAAGAAGATTTAAACATTTCTTCAAGAGTTCAAGTTGAAATGATGGACACGAACCCAAATTCAGACTCGAAAAAAATCGTTAAAGTTAGCGAAAAAAATGGTCTATATAATGCAATTGACATTGCGGAAGTTTGGCTTAAAAGAGCCGAAAATTTAAATTAAAGGAGTGTTTTAAATGAGCATATTAGAAATAGTAATGGGAATTGTTTTAATAATACTTGCAATTTCTTTAACACTTGTAGTTTTATTCCAAGAAGGCCACCAACGTTCAGTCGGAACAGTGACTGGAGCATCTTCTGCAGACACATTCTTCACTAAAAATAAATCAAGATCAATCGATTCCTTCCTTGAGCGTTGGACGAGAGTGATTGCAATTGGTTTCTTCTTAGCAGTAATTGCAACAAATGCCGTTATTTATTTTGGCTTGTTTTCAAAATAAAAATTCAAACCCTTGGATGTTTGTTCCAAGGGCGTTTTTGTGTTTAAATATAAATATTTTTCCACCTGCATGTTTTTTTCTTTCGCAGGTGGCTATTTTTATTTTTTAAATTAAATTATAAACTCCGTAGTTTCCTTTTTTGCCGTCAAAACCTTTTTTACCTTTAGAACCAGAAATTAACCAAGCCGAAGGGTTAGGTTCACTGCCTTCCCCACCTTTTCCGCCTTTTCCAAAATTAAAATTAACGTCAACTGTGGTAATTTCACATTCTTCAGCCTCGAAAACATCCCCGCCGTTACCACCATTTCCACCATTACCGCCATTGCCGCTTCCAATGATAGGAATATGAAGTTCAGTTGAATAAAAGGCATCGCCGCCATTTCCGCCATTACCCGTAACTAATTTCATATCTGATATATAAAGCTTCCCGCTAATAGCCTTGAAAAGTGCAGACGGAGTTTGACCATCTTCACCATTAACACTGCTTTTAAAAAACTTTATTTTATCTTTGCTACGTCCATCTTTTCCATCTTGGCCAACAATTCTGCCGTTTTTAACAGTAACCTCAGCGCCATTGTTGTATCTATCCTCATTTTTATATCTAACTTCAGAATAAGGAGGAATCCAAATTTTTCTGAAAACATCTTTTTCGCCTTTTATAATTTTTTCGCCATATGCACCAAACCCATAAACAGTTTCACGGCCAATTTTCTCTTCTTTCCAGTAGCCTTCATGATAAATAGTGTAAGGAACTTGCACAGTGTATTTATCACCAATAATAAACTGAACCGAAGGGTTTAAAAAGTGCACAGTATATCCTCTTAAGTCTAAAGTGATTTTCCTGTCGCTCGGGAATTTTATACTTTCTTTTATGTTAATGTCCCTAGTAAGCATAATATAATCAACATCAGAATTTCTCAAGGCTTTTTTAAGTTCGGCAATGTCACCCACGTACGCATATCTCGAAGTAGGACTATAATAAGTTTGTGTTTGAGAATATCTCGTACTATTAATTGAAAGTGTGCTTTGAGCATTGACCGATGGGCTAGCACTAAGAGCCGCAACCGCAAGAGCCGAAGCAAGACCTTTTTTTGCCCCCGAAACACCACCTGATATCAGTTCAAGTTCTTCCGCGGTAAGCTCTTCGCTTCTTCTTTCAATTCTTTCTTTGTAATTTTCCATTTCTTTTTTATTCACAGCGTTAATTCCCTCCAAAAAATATTTCAATGTATTTTAACATATAAAACCAAAATTGTCAATAAAAACAGCATTTTATACATCACACGAATTCTATTTTTTTAAGTAATAAGGCGTTTTTCACAAAATTTAAATATATAAAATTAACATTGTTGGAATTGACTTTAAAATTATTAAAAGATATAATTTGAAATACACAGGGAGGCAGAAAAATATGAGTAACGAAGTTAAACGCGAAAGAAGCTGCGGAGGGGTGGTTTTTTTCGAAAGCGAAGGAAAATGCGAAGTAATTTTGATTTGTTCCAATTTTGAAGGAAGAATGCTTTGGACTTTCCCTAAAGGCCACATGGAAGCCGGCGAAACAGAAAAAGAAACTGCTCTTCGAGAAATTAAAGAAGAAGTTGGGCTTGATACCGAAATTATAGGCGATTTCAAAGAAAAAACTGAATTTAACTGCAGAGAAAATGTTATTATTGAAGCAAGCTATTTTGCTGCAAAGGCAAGTTCGAAAAATGCCGTGGCTCAAGAAGGCGAAGTTGAATATTTCGCTTGGCTTGATTTTAATTCAGCCATTGAAACTCTCACTTTTGATTGCGACAAAAAAAGTTCTCAGAGAGTTTGTTAAATTTTATGAAAAAATTAATGCTCATGAATAGACTCATGGGCATTTTTATTTAAATATTTTCTTTTTCAACGGGCATGCTGGCATAGGCATTAAGCGAAAGATCGGCTCTTTTACCTTTCAAAAATTCATAATAAGCCTGCGAGCCAACCATCGCCGCGTTATCCCCGCACAAATCTTTGCGAGGCATGAAAAATTCGAAATTCCTTTTCTTGCATTCTTCGCCCAAATTTTTTCTAAGAAGCGAATTAGCCGAAACTCCCCCGCAAACCCCTATTTTTTTATAGCCTAAATCCAAAGCAGCCTTAATAACATTTGCAACAAGGCAATCAACCACAGACTTCCTGAAAGAAGCCGAAAGATCCTCAGTCGGCAAGGCTTCGCCCTTTTGGTTAAGGCGGTTTATCGTGTTAATCATCGAAGTTTTTAGCCCTGAAAAACTAAAATCGTAAGTTTTTTCTCCTTTTAAAGGAACCGGAAGTTCAAAAGCCTCGTCGTTGCCCTTCCCCGCAACTTCATCAAGATGTATCCCGCCTGGATAATCAAAGCCTAAGCGTCTTCCAACTTTATCAAAAGCCTCTCCGGCAGCGTCATCCCTGGTTTTCCCCACAGTTTTAACAGTGGTGTAATCTTTAACCTCGAAAATAGAGCTGTGACCACCCGAAACAACCAAACACAGAAACGGCGGCTTCAAATCGAGATTGCTAATATAAAGCGAGGCAATATGCGCCTTGACATGATGAACAGGAATAACAGGTAAACCCGTTGAAATTGCAAGACCTTTCACAAAATTAACCCCAACGAGCAAAGAACCAACCAACCCCGGAGCGTAAGTCACGGCGAGGGCATCAATGTCACTGAACTTTTTGCCGGATTCCTGCATAACCGTTTCAACCAAAGCAGAAATCGATTCAATATGATTTCTCGAAGCAACTTCGGGCACAACCCCGCCGAAAATCTTGTGTTTGTCGATTTGCGAAGAAGCTTTGAAGTTAATGATCTCTCTGCCGTTTCTAACTATCGCCGCAGCTGTATCATCGCAAGAAGATTCCACCGCAAGTATATCCAAAAATATCAATCCTTTTTGTTAATTTAAATCAAAATATAAAGTCATTATCACCGCATTTTCTCTCGGTAATTCATAAAAATTTTTTCTTATTCCAAGATTTTTAAAACCCAATTTTTCATAAAGATTAATCGCGGCAATGTTCGACTGCCTTACTTCTAAAGATAAAAACTTCAAATTCTTGCTTTTTGAAAATTCAATAAGATATTTTAGCAGATTCGTGCCTATTTTCATTTTTCTGAAGTTTTCATCAACCGCAATATTGAAAACATAGCCTTCATCGCAAATGTGGTACATTCCCGCATAACCGGCCACTTTTTCACCCGATTTTGCACAAACAAAATAAGAAGATTCATTTTGCAAAGATTCCGCTAAAGCCTTTTCAGACCATGGAGAAGAAAAACATTTTTCTTCAAGCTTTGCGACTTCTGGAATTTCCTTAAAAGTCATTAAGGAAAAATCAACCTTTGGCATCATACCAAGTGGCTCCCATGCTAATGTTAACATTCATTGGAACGGAAAGTTTCACGGCATTTTCCATCTCATTTTGAAGCATTTTTTTCACGTTTTCCGCTTCACTTAATTCAGCTTCGATGATTAATTCATCGTGAATTTGAAGAATAAGTTTAGACTTTTCATTTTTGAGCTTTTCAAAAACATTAATCATAGCTATTTTTATTATATCTGCCGCAGCGCCTTGAATCGGCATATTTCTGGCAACTCTTTCGCCGAAAGACCTCAAAACAAAATTAGTTGAATGAATTTCGGGTAAGTATCTTCTCCTTGAAAAAATGGTTTCCACAAAGCCTTGTTCACGAGCTTTTTCAATAACCTGACGCATGTAATTGTCAATTCCATCATAATGCGCGAGATACCGCACAATGTAAGTTTGAGCTTCTTCAAAACTTATTTCCAAATCTTTTGCAAGCGAAAATGCACTCATACCGTAAAGAATGCCAAAGTTTACAGCTTTTGCTTTGAACCTCATTTCAGGAGTGACCATTTCAAGCGGCACACCCATAATTTGAGAAGCCGTGATAGCGTGGATGTCCTCGCCGTTTTTAAAGGCATTAATCATATTTTTATCCTGCGAAACATGCGCCAAAACGCGAAGCTCAATTTGGGAATAGTCGGCATCAATCAAAACGCAACCCTCACGAGCTTTGAAAAACTTCCTGAGCTGTCTTCCTTTTTCAGTTCGAACGGGAATGTTTTGAAGATTAGGCTCCGAGGAACTGATTCTGCCGGTTCTCGTTTCAGTTTGATTAAACGAAGAGCGAATTCGTCCGTCGCTTTGAATAAGCTTGATTATGCCGTCACAATAAGTTGACTTAAGCTTAGAAAGGCTTCTGTATTTCAAAATTTCATCAACTATTTTATGCTCACCGCTAAGCTTTTCGAGAATTTGCGCGTTTGTTGAATATCTGGTTTTGCCCTTTTTACCGTGAGGAAGTTTAAGCTTTTCAAACAAAATGTTACCAAGCTGACGAGGTGAATTAACATTAAATTCTTCACCGGCTAAATTATGAATCGAAGCTTCGATTTTTTTAAGTTCGATTTCAATTTCATCGCTGTATTTTTCAAGGCCTTGCCTATCAATTAAAAATCCGATGTTTTCCATGCTTGCAAGAACCTTCGAAAGCGGCTGCTCTATTTTCGTTAGAAGCTTGCTTTGGTTGTTGGCCTTTATTTCTTCTTTCAAAATTGGCGCAAGCTGCGAAACTACATAAACCTGCTGAATAATTTTTTCAAAAGGCTTCAAAGATTCATCCAAATCAACCTGCGGAACGGAAATTTCATGAGAGCTGCCGAGTTTGAAAACTTCATAGTCTTTTTCAGAAGGCGTCAAAACATAAGAAGCCAGCATAACATCAAAATGATTATCGCTAATTTCTACTGCATTTTTTTCAAAGACTTTTTCAGTTAATTTTAAATTGTGAGAAATCTTTTCGATGTCATCTGAAACCATGATTTTTTTGATCGTGCTTTCAAAATTTTCATCATTTTGGCTTAAAGCGTAAACATCTTTGCCAATTCCAAAAAACATTTTTTTAATTTCAAAATCTTCTATAAACGGCAGGAAACTAACTGATTTTTGATTTTTCAAAATCTTCAAAAGTTCCTCGCAACTAATTTCTTTCGAAGATATGCTTTCAGAAACTTCGCTAAAATTCATCTTTTCAAGGAGCTTAAAAAACTCAAGTTCTGTCATAATTTTTTTAACCGAAGGCTCGTCCATCTTTTTTTGAATAAAATCCTGTTCATTGATTTCAATCGGCACGGAAGTATCAATTTTCCCGAGAGCGTAGCTAAGCTTGGCCATTTCTTTGCCTTCGATGAGCTTCTCTTTCACACTGGATTTAATGTCTATGAATTCAATGTTTTTGTAAATTTCTTCAATGCTTCCAAATTTCGAAACAAGATCACTAGCGGTTTTCTTACCAATTCCTTTAACGCCGGGAATGTTATCGGAAGTGTCGCCCTGAAGCGCTTTTATATCAACAAGATTTTCAGGCAAAACGCCATATTCTTCTTTGACTTTTTGGACGTCATAAAGCGTTGATTCAGGCCTACCAAACTTAGTCGAAGCAATCCTCACGCAAACTTTGCTTGAAATAAGCTGCAAAATATCGCGGTCTCCCGTTGCTAAAACGCATTGATAATCATTTTTTTCGCAAAATGAAGCAAAAGTGCCCAAAATATCGTCCGCTTCGTAGCCGGCATAAGTCACTAATTTGTAGCCCATTGCCGTCAAAAGATCCTTCAAAATAGGAAGCTGAGAAATGAACTCATCAGGCTGTTTGCTTCTCGTTCCTTTGTAGCCTTCAAACATTTTGTGCCTAAAAGTTGGAACCGGAAGGTCAAACGCAACAGCGATTCTATCGGGGTTTACTTCGCTGAGAAGCTTGTTAAGAGTAGTCAAAAATCCGTAAATGCCGTTAGTCATCTGCCCATTTTTATTAGAAAGCATCTTAATACCGTAAAAAGCCCTGCTGAAAATGCTGTTGCCATCAAGAACCAAAAATTTCAAAAGTTACCACCACTTCTTTTACTTTAAATTGTGCCATACATTTTTAATATCCTCATCCTCATCGAGAATATCCAAAAGAGTGTTAACTTTCGCTGATTGCTCTTCATCCAAAGCAACATATGTATCAGGCACCATGCCAATTTCAGAAGAAACAAAAGAATAATTTTTGCTCTTCAAATATTCATAAACTTTTTCATAATCTTCTTTTTCAGTGTAAATTATAAACAAATCGTCGTCATCAAGTTGAAAATCAGAGGCTCCTGCTTCAATTGCATCCTCTTCAAGCTTCGAAACATCTTCGACTTCTTCAAGATTTACAACAATAACACCCTTTTCAGAAAACATGAATGAAACGCATCCTGCAAGGCCTAAATTTCCACCATATTTGCTAAAATAATGCCTTAAATTTCCTGCAGTTCTGTTTCTATTATCTGTCAAAGCTTCAACAATAACGGCAACGCCATGAGGGCCATAGCCTTCATAGGTTATTTCTTCGAAATTGCTGTCATCCGACCCTGAAGCCGCTTTTTTAATGATTCTTTCAATGTTATCATTAGGAACATTGTTGCTTTTAGCCTTTGCAATGCAGTCACGAAGCTTGAAATTAACCGTCGGATCTGCTCCGCCCTCTTTCGCCGCAACCGCAAGTTCTCTTCCGATTTTAGTGAAGATTTTCGCTCTTTGAGCATCGGTTTTTTCTTTTTTTCTTTTTATATTATTCCATTTGGAATGCCCTGACATTTTAAATCACCTCATAAATTTTTTCAAAACTTTTCAATTTAAAATTTTACCACTTTTTCAAGAGCCTAGCAACCATAAAAGAAATATTTTGCAATTTGTTCGTTTTGACTATTGATTTTTACTGAATTTATGATAAAATATTATTATCCGAGTGTGGCGCAGTTTGGTAGCGCGCTTGAATGGGGTTCAAGAGGCCGCTGGTTCGAATCCAGTCACCCGGACCAAGCAAAAATAAAATAGTTTGTTTTTAGAAGGTTGCTCTTTTTTCGGGGCAACTTTAAATTTTTCCAGAGATATAGTAAACCGATTTTTATATTACTATACGAAGAGGAACTTTTATGAAAATGGAATTAATGATTCTTGCAAAATCCGATAAAAATAATGGTTACTGTGTGATGGATGTAAAGAAATTTGGATACTCAGGCAAATCTCGATTTTTTCTATGCTTTTAAAAATAAGAGAATTTGTATTC
>CAKVDR010000015.1 GCA_934726435.1 uncultured Eubacteriales bacterium | reverse complement strand
CTATTTCAGATTCTTCAATTAAAGTTTTTTGTGCTCCGTTAATAATCGCACCACCAGCTACTTTGGCTTCATTATCTTTTTCAAGATTTTTATTTTCATCCATTAGTCTCTTCCTCCTTTCTATTTTGAATTAACTGTTATAGTAGTAAGCACTCGTCGCAGATGCATTGCATTTATTGTAATCAATATAAAATCTGCCGGTTTTTTGATATTTTCCTTCAGATTGACATCTTGGGCAGGTTTCGCATCTAGATCCTGCATTTTCTTGCTTGTAGCCTACATAGCCGCAAGTTTTGCATCTGTATTCATAACCTTCTATATCATTTTGGTTAATTCTAACATACGGACGACCATCTACCATAACTCCACCTGAGATATTTTCTGTTTGTTTTTCATCCATTTTGTTCTCATTAGACATAGTTTTCACCACCTTTCCAGATTATTTTATTAATTATAAATAAATTTGTCAACACTTTGCAAGAAAATAATATAAAATTTTATTCAAATAACACAAAATAAAAGGACAACCATAACAAAACGCTATGATCGTCCTGAAATATAAATTTACAATTTCCCACCAAAAACAGGAAATGCGCTGTGATCGCCATAATTTTTAATACGGTCAATATTTTTAAGCGTTTCCATGTCTTCATCTGAAATTACAAAACCAAGATCGGCATTAGATTTCATATGAGCAGGATTATCCGTCTTAGGCAAAACAACCATTCCTAATTGCAAATCGTATTTAATGCAAAGTTGAGGAATACTAACATTATATTTATCGGCCATCTTTTTAATTGATTCATTTTTCAAAGCTTCACCGTGCGCAATTGGGGAATAAGCCTCAGTTAAAATGTTTTTCTCGCTGCAATAATTTATTAAATCGAGCGGTGTATTGGATATATGCGCAAGAATTTGATTCACTGCCGGGCGAATTTCGCAATCTTGCAAAATATTGTCAATGTCTTCATGAAGAAAGTTTGAAACACCGATTGTTCTGATTTTTCCTGCTTTTACAGCATCTTCCAGAGCCTTCCAAACTTCTTTGTTTTCTTTAAAATATCTATTTTCAGACTGGTTAACCTCCTTCCACGGCTGAGGGCTGTGAATTATCATCATGTCTATATAATCAAATTTCATTTTTCTAAGTGTTTCATCGATAGAATCCGCCGCGGATTTATATGATTTATGTTCAGCGGCAACTTTGCTTGTAACAAAAATTTTTTCCCGGGCAACACCGCATTTTCTAATACCCTCTCCTACACCTTTCTCATTACCGTAAGCCTGAGCGGTGTCAATATGACGGTAACCAATTTTAATAGCTTCGCAAACAGCCTCTGCGGCTTTTTCGTTTTCGATGAGCCATGTTCCAAGCGCAAGTTTGGGTATTTCGAGTTCATTGTTCATTTTATAAGTTTCTTCAAATATCATTTTTAATTCCTCCTTTATTTTAGATAGAAAGTGAATTAACCCAATTTTTCAAGGCATCCACTTCAAAATTTTCAAGGCGTTTGCCATGTTTCCATTCAGTTTCGCTTGAACAACATTTTTTCAAAGTTTCTTCAGCTTTATCGATGCTGCTTCCACCAGAAGTTGCAAAAGGAATCACCGTTTTGCCGGAAAAATCATAACTTTCCAAAAAAGTATTTATAATAGTAGGCGCAACATACCACCAAATCGGGAAGCCTACAAATACGATTTCATAATCACTGAAGTTTTCTATTTTATTCGCAATTTCAGGCCTGGAATTCGGGTCTTTCATTTCAACGGTACTGCGGCTGTTTTTATTCGTCCAGTCAAGATCCGCCGAGGTGTAAGGCTTTTTAGGCTTAATTTCAAACAAATCTGCATTTACTGCTTTGGCAAGATTTTCTGCCAGCTCTTTAGTTGTGCCACTTGCTGAAAAATATGCAACTATTGACTTTTTCATAATTTATACCTCCTGATTTTTTAATAAAATTAAATTCTAAACATAAGTTACTGTTTCGTTCAATTCTTTTCTTTGATTGTGAAGTGGGCTTTCTTTATAACCGTCCACAGCATATCCAATTGGAACCAAACAAACAGGAATCACATTTTCAGGTAAATTAAACATTTTAACTACCCTAGGGACATCAAAATACCTAACCCAAATGCTTCCAAGGCCTAAATTGACGGCTTCCAAAAGCATATGAGTTGCAACGATGGCAGCATCGGTTTCGTATGAAGAATAGCCCTCGTTTTCCCAAGCGATGTTTTTATCCGCGCAAACAAGCAAACAAAGCGGGGCACCATATCTGCAAGGTGTAATTTCATCAATCTTGCTTAAAGCATCTTCAGATTTAACCACATATATTTTTTGCGGCTGCAAATTTTTAGCCGTCGGAGCAATTCTACCTGCATTTAATATTTTTTCAATTTTACTGTCTTCTACCTTGTTTGCTTTAAATTCTCTAACTGCGGTTCGTTTCTCAATAACTGTTTCAAAATCCATTTTGAAATACCTCACTTACAAATTATTATATTCTTCATCGCTAACAGGTTCGCACCATTCATTGGAAGTGTTCTCTCCTGGACATTCGACTGCCAAATGGCTGAACCAGCTGTCTTTTTTCGCGCCGTGCCAATGCTTAACTCCCGCGGGAACTGTTACAACGTCTCCAGGTTTCAAACTTTGCGCTGGCTTGCCAACTTCCTGGTACCAGCCTTCACCGTCAACACACAAGAGTATCTGCCCGCCGCCTTTTGAAGCATGATGAATATGCCAGTTATTCCTGCATCCAGGCTCAAAAATCACGTTAGCAATAAACACCGTCTTTTTGCCATCTGTAAGAGGTTTTAAATAACTTTTTCCAATAAAATATTTCGCAAAATTAACATTAGGTTCACCCATGCCAAAAAATCCGCCGTGATTTTCTTCGGGGTTATCATCTTTGTAAACTTCTTTCGCCATTTTAAATGCAGCCCAAGCGTTTGGCCAACCAGCATAAAAAGCAAGATGAGTTAAAATTTCGGCCATCTCTGTTTTAGTCACACCGTTTTTTCTGGCAGTGATTAAATGGTAAGATAGAGAATTATCCACGATTCCTTTGCTAACGAGCGCAGTTAACGTTACAATAGAGCGAATTTTAAGAGATAATTTGTCTTCCCTTGACCATACCTCACCAAAAAGCACATCATCGTTAAGCTCTGCAAATTTTGGTGCAAAATCATTCAAGGCATCTCTGCCCGCTGTTTGTTTTACCATAAAATCAGCTCCTTTAAATTATTTCTTTTTTAAATTTAGCACTAAAATGTTCCAATTTTTGTCGGAATATAAAATCAATTAAATTTTAGCTTCTCCCACCACCTTTATGATATTTTACCAAAGTAATTATAACATACTTAGTGTATTTGTCCATATTATTTTATTATCAAATAATTATTTAGGTGATTTTTACTATCAACGCAAATGAAAAATAAAATCAAACAACATTTCAAGTGCATCATTTCACGATTTTTTTATGATTATAGTAACATTTTAAAATACATACTATTGAAAACCAAATTAATTTGGATTAAAATAATTATGCATCCGCCCGTAGCGAAGCTGGATATCGCAGCAGATTCCGATTCTGAAGGTCGGGGGTTCGAATCCCTCCGGGCGGACCAATCAAAATCGTAAAGTTTCAAGCGACTATCAATTTTAAAGATAGTTGCTTTTTTATTTAAATTTAATCATTAAAGGAGTAAAAATTCTTCCCCAGGTACACACAATGACGGCACAAATTAAACCAAAAAATTATCTTCATATAACCATCATAAAATTTGGATAATTTGGAGATAAAAAAACTTGACAAAACATTGAATTTAGAATATAATATTAAAGAAACGTATAAATATAAATAAAATATAGTTAAAATTTAGAAATTTAACCTTGCCATCAAAATACTAAACGTTATAAGATATGAAAAGAAGAAAAGTGATAACTGTATTCACAATAATTTACCAGCAACCGGAAAACATAGATCAAAAAATATATTGATATAACAAAAATAGGAGAATAAAATTATGTTTTTTGAAATGGTAGAGTACTCAACAATAGTTTTGTGGGTGCAAACTTATAATTTGATTTTCGCTAAACCTGTAGAATCTGAGGAAAAAGCACTAGAAGTAGGGAAATTTATAGCCCATCAATTGTATGATGGTACCAATTTGGTGGATTTTGATAAATATGAAGAAACACCTCAAGTATATGATGACGGAAAAATATATTCAGTGTGCTATAGTCTACTTAATAAAAATCGCATTATACCCGATCACGTTTCCCTTCCTGAAGGAAATTCTATAGAGCACGTAGTTTATACTCTTGGTGGCGGAGGACCTTGCATTGAAATCGAAAAGGCTACGGGGAAAATATTAGATTGGAAATTGCAAAAATAAAAATTTAAGACCGAGCGAAAGTTCGGCCTTTTTTAATGCATAAAAAATGAAATACAAGGGTTTTAAATTGACTAAACCCTAAAATTTAGAAAAGCAGATTATACTACATTTTTTGGTTCGTAAGTATAGTCTGCTTAATTTATTTTTCGTAAAAACAATAAGATTGTCTATGCCCCTTATAACCACCCGTGCCACTCTGAGTAGTTATAAGGGATTTGAACAAAAGCAAAAAAGGCACCTCCCCTGAGCTTGAAAGATGCTTAATTTTACTTAAATTTCAAAATTTAATAAGAGTCGTCTATGTAATCTTCAATAACATCCCGGAAATGAATAGTATCAATCCCGTTTTCAGAAAGGCACTCAATCAAATTTAAAACTTCTTTTTTATCTTGAGAAATATCTTCCACTTTTACACTTTCATTTATAGAATCAGATCTCAAAATTAGCTCTATACCATATGTTTTACCACTCAAAATTGAGTCAAATTCGCTCTCGCACAGGTTATATTCGAGCTCTCTTCCTCCGAAAGAACGTTGTGAAAGAATACAAATATTTTCTTTACCCAAAAATCTCATCTCCCGGCCATTTATTTTCACATATTATTCTAAATCTAATTAATATGCTTCGCAACAAAATAAAATGCAATAAAACTTAAAAAAAACCAAAAATCGTAGGTTATAATTTATATTAATATTTTATCATGCTAAAAATTATTGTACACTTTTTCTTTTTAGTTGTCAACAGAGTAAAATAATTTTTAATTTGCAACTTGTAATATTTATTAGGTTAGTATATAATAGTACTAATTAGTACTACCAAAATTAAGAGGAGATCTACAATGCTCGACACGAAATTATTTTTTAATATATTAAACGACAAAGATTTTTTTAACCTGAAAAAACTCGTTTATAAATACGGCACAAAAACCATTTCGGAACTAACTGAAATATTAAAACTCACTTCTTACAAAAAAATTTTCAAAACAAATTTTAAAAACTCAGATCTCGTTTATCTTCCAATGCTTATAAATGTTTCCGACAGTGTTTATAAAACGCTTTTGATCGAACAATTCGGCAAAAATCTCATCGTGCAAAGCATGGAAAATGAGATTGAAAACACTTTAAAAATTGAAAGCATTCATTCAAGCAAAAACAGCATTCGGAACATTGTTAAAGGTTTTGCGCCCAGATCTGACGAGGAAAACAAAATTTACGGCATTAAAAAAGGCCTTGATTTTATTTCTGATAAATCGAACGTTATAAATGAAGAAAATCTTCATAAACTTTACTGCATTTCAATCGGAAATTATTTGGAGCCTGAAGATAAACTGAAAAATGGCAATTTTTACCGCCATGATGCGGTTTATGTTGTGGGTGATAAAATTTCTCATCAAGGGCTTGATTTTAAACTTCTCCCAGAAACAATGAAAGCCTTTTTAGAATTTATAAACCAAAAAGATGACTTAAATATTATAATTAAGTCAACAATAATTCATTTTTATTTTGCTTTTATTCATCCCTACTTTGATGGCAACGGCCGCATGGCGAGGCTTTTGCATATATGGTATTTAATTCAAAATAATTTTAGTTCAGCGCTGTTAGTTTCTTTTTCGAAATTAATCGCCGGCACGAAAAATGAATATTATAAAGCTTTTGAATTAATTGAAAACAACAGCAAAATTTCTGGCGTGCTTGATGTTACTCCGTTCATTTCATATTTTAATAAAAACGTTTTTATCAACATAAATTCTCAATTACCAAATAAAAATTTGCTTGAAAAATTCAAAAATTTACTAGAAAACAAAAAAATTAACCCTAAAGAAAAAGACCTGTTTTTATTTGCGGTTTTTAAATATAAAAATCAGGAATTTTCTACTTTAGAATTAAAAAAAGATTTTGGAGAAGTTTCTTATGAAACTGTAAGAAAATTTGTTAAGAAATTTGAACAATATAACTTTTTAAAATCGCAATTTTATGGCGTAAATAGAGTCAAATATCACTTTTTGGAGTATTAAAAATGCCTCTCAAAAATCATTGAAAGACACTTCTTAAATATTATATTATTCTGTTGTGAATCCGCGTTCGATCATTTTAACTAATTGGTCAACGGCTTCTTTTTCGTCTGCACCGTCTGCAATTATTTTAATTGTGGTATTTCCCACGATTCCAAGCGAAAGAATTCCGAGAAGGCTCTTTGCGTTGACTCTTCTTTCTTCTTTTTCTACCCAAATTGAAGATTTAAATTCATTAGCTTTTTGTATGAAATAGGTTGCAGGTCTTGCATAAAGCCCAACGCTGTTTTCAACCGTTACTTCTCTAACATACATAGTTATTCCCCCTAGATATAAAATTATTGTAGTCTTTTAATAAGTAATTATTATTATAGCAAAATCATTATTTTAGTCAATAATCAAATTTATTTTTGTTCGATTTTCACAATTTAATAATGTTGCAAATGAAAGTGAATTATTTATTTTAACAAATTTTATCGATTTTTTTGTATAAATTACACATTTTACAACTTCTCGAGCAAATCCGGACGATATTTCTTAGTTTCAATCAAGGCCTGTTCGTGTTTCCACTTTTCAATATTCGCATGATGCCCCGAAAGAAGAACATCAGGTACAGTTTTTCCCCGCCATTCGTAGGGTTTTGTATACTGAGGATGCTCCAAAAGACCATCGTAATGACTTTCTTCTTCGAAACAAACATTTTCAGACAAAACCCCCGGCACAAGCCTTGCTACGGTGTCGACAAGAACCAACGCCGGCATTTCACCGCCCGTTAAAACATAATCTCCAATTGAAATTTGCATATCAACAAGCTCATCAAGGACTCTTTGGTCAATGCCTTCATAGTGACCGCATAAAATAGAAATATTATCAAAATTTTTAAGGTTTTTTGCGACATTTTGATTTAAAATTTGTCCTTTCGGAGACATATAAATAAGCATTGGCCTTTTTCCTCGCTCATTACAAATGTTTTCAAAGCATCTGTAAATAGGTTCCGCGAGCATAAGCATTCCCTTGCCTCCGCCATAAGGAGTGTCATCAACCCGCTTATGTTTATCGTATGCAAAGTCTCTTATTTGATGACACTTAATTTCGATAATTCCTTTTTTTCTGGCTCTTCCCATGATACTTTCAGACAAAAATGCCTCGCACATTTCCGGGAAAAGCGTCATTATGTCAATTATCATCAAAAACACCTTTTATCGGATTAACGCTTATAAATTCGTTTTCAAGGTCAATTTTTTCAATCGTTCCGTCTATAATCGGAAGCAAAAACTCTCTGCCTGCTTCATTATTTATAACGTAAATGTCATTTGCGCCGGTGTTCATAACGTCTTTCAAAGTGCCATAATCTTCACCAGAGGCTGCATCCGTAATCTTCAAACCTTTTAAATCTTCAATGAAATACCTATCTTCGGCCAGCGGGATATCTTCGCGGAAAGCGTAAAGCTTTTTGCCTCTTAAAAGTTCTGCTTCATTCCTTGAATTCACATTTTTGAGTTTCAAAATAACCTGTGACTTATGAATTTTTTTATTGGTTATTTCAAGCGGTTGCGCATCGACATCTAAAAATAATTTTTCAATTAAAAGAAAATCTTCAGGGCTGTCAGTCCACGTTTGAACTTTAATTTCGCCGTAAATTCCTCTTGCTGCCAAAATTTTGCCAACGGAAAAATACTTATTTTTCGACATAATTCTCCTTAAATACTATAGCGAAAATCATCCGGAAAATCACCGAACGAATTCCAAAAAATTTTAACTTTTGTCAGAAAAAGCAAAACCTGTAGAAGCAAAAATTTTTCTGCTGTGTGCTGCAAACTACAAGTTTTACTAATATAAATTTTTCATAATTTAAGATTAGTCTTTATTTTCTGCTAGCTCTTTGCTTAAAATTGCTTTAACTCTGTCGGTTGGTTGAGCGCCGTTTTTAATCCATTTTTTAGCTTTTTCAACGTCGAGTTTGATTTCAGCTGGTTCAGTCATTGGGTTAAAGAAGCCGATTTCTTCAATGCAACGGCCATCTCTTGGAGATCTTGAATCTGCTACTACTATTCTGTAAAAAGGTTTTTTATGAGCACCCATTCTGCGAAGTCTGATTTTTACTGCCATTTTAAATTCCTCCATTTAAATATTTTTTAAATTTTAGACCTTAGCCAAAAAGCCTCGGGAACCCTATTTTTGGGAACCCCTTTTTGAATTTTCCACCGAATTTTTTCATTATTTTCTGCATTTGCTCAAACTGTTTAAGAAGTCTGTTTACATCTTCAACTTTAACGCCGCTGCCTGCCGCAATTCTTCTTTTCCTTGAAGGGTTTATTATTGAAGGTTTTTGCCTTTCTTCGCGAGTCATGGATAAAATAATCGAAAATGTTCTGTCAATCATCCTGTCATCGATGTCTATATCTTTCAGCTGACTTCCCATTCCAGGGAGTTTAGTCAAAATTGATTTAAGCGGCCCTAATTTTTTGATTTGCATAAATTGGTCTTTTAAATCATCTAAATCAAAGCTGTTTTTCTTCAATTTTTGAGCTACTCTTTCAGCTTCGTTTTTGTCGATTGTTGCTGCAGCATCCTCTATGAGCGTTAGAACATCGCCCATCCCCAAGATTCTTGAAGCCATTCTGTCAGGGTGGAAATCTTCAAGATTTTCGGGCTTTTCACCTGCACCGATGAATTTAATCGGTTTGCCGGTTATGGCTTTAATCGAAAGCGCTGCACCGCCCCTTGTGTCGCCGTCAAGTTTCGTTAAAATCACGCCTGTAATATCAAGCATTTCATTGAATGAACTTGCCACGTTAACTGCATCCTGGCCAGTCATTGCATCAACAACGAGCAAAATTTCTTGAGGAGTTAAAAGTTCTTTTATGGTTTTTAGCTCGTTCATTAAAACTTCGTCGATGTGAAGCCTTCCTGCGGTGTCAAGAATAATAACGTCGTTTCCGTAATCTTTCGCGTGTTTAACGGCCTCTAAAGCTATTTTTTCGGGTTTTTCTTCGCCCATTTCGAAAACATGAACTCCGATTTTTTCGCCAAGAACTTTAAGCTGAGTTATAGCCGCCGGACGATAAATATCGCAAGCAACCAAAAGTGGCCTGTGACCTTGCTTTTTGAGCATGTAAGCAAGTTTTGCAGCGTGGGTTGTTTTTCCTGAGCCTTGAAGTCCACAAAGCATTATGACTGTCGGTGGTTTTGAAGCCATTGTTAGCCTTGTTTTCTCGCCGCCCATGAGCGATATTAGCTCTTCATTAACTATTTTTATGACCATCTGAGCAGGTGTGAGACTTTGCATAACTTCTGCTCCAACGGCTCTTTCCGTCACTTTGTTTGTGAAATCTTTAGCAACTTTATAGTTAACATCCGCTTCCAGAAGCGCTATTCTCACTTCTCGCATTGAAGATTTAACGTCTGCTTCCGTGAGCTTGCCTTTTGATTTTAATTTTTTAAACGCAGCCGATATTTTTTCGGTAAGACTTTCAAATGCCAAAATATCACCAGCTTTCAAATTTTGTGTTTTAAACCACTTGCCATTTGCTCAATTTTTTCCGCCTTTGAAGCCAAGGTTTCATCATTAACAGAGTTTTTTATTTCAGATGCAACGGCCGTTATTTCCTCAAGAGTTGCAGTAATTTTGCGCATCTTTTCCAAAAAGCCGAGCGAGTTTTCTATCTTTAATAAAATAGCTTCCGAACGTTTGATGGAATCATAAACGCCTTGACGAGACTTGCCTGTGTGGTAAGAAATTTCAGATAAAGACAAATCTTGATTGTAATAAAGGTCAATGCTTTTAAACTGAATCGGTGAAAGAACTTTCCCGTAAAGATCAAGCAGCATTGCTATTTCAGTGTTTTTGTCCATAAAATCATCTTCTTACTTTTTAAAGTACCTGAAATAATTTCAAAAACTATGTAAGGGCACCAAAAGCGACTCAAACAGTTTTTCTAGCTTGTAAAGCTTTTTACTTTACAGCTCTTTTTTAGTTTACATTAAACTCATTTATATGTCAAGAAAAATTTTTGAGTAATAATATTATTTAAAAAGAAATATAAATTTTAAGAGCTCAAAGCAACAAACTAAGGAATGAAAACAATGAAATTTAAATTTTATTTCAGCAAAAAGCTCTGGTTAAATCTGACCGCTCTTTGCGCAATTTTTTCTCTTGTTTCGCTAACGTGCTGGGCGCTTAACTTCCAAAGCAAAACCGCTAAAGAAGAAACTCACGAAGGAGAAGTCAGGCTGCCAGTTCTCATGTATCATTTGGTTCTTAAAAATCCGAAATGCAAAAATAAATTCATAGTTTCGGAGGAAACCTTCGAGCAAGATCTTAAATACATAAAAGAAAACGGCTATGAAACGATTTTGGTTAATGATTTAATTGAATTCACCGAGGGCAAAAAAGATCTGCCTGCAAAACCTATTTTGCTAACATTCGATGACGGAGCTTTCAATAATTATCTTTATGCATTCCCGCTTGCAAAAAAATACGGCATGAAGTTCGTTTTCTCACCCATTGCTAAAGAAGCCGAAAAATACAGTAAGATAAACGACGAAAACCCTTCTTACGCTCATGCAAACTGGAATCATATTTCAGAAATGCAAAAAAGCGGACTGGTTGAAATTCAAAATCACACTTACGACATGCACCAAACCAAAAGCCCACGTGTAGGCTGCACCAAAAATGCCGGAGAATCAAAAGAAATTTACCGCGAAAAACTTTCAAACGATGTTTCAAAAGCGCAAGATTTAATAGAAAAAAACATAGGCTCTAAACCGACCGCTTTTTTCTACCCTTTCGGGGCTTGCAGCAAATGCAGCGACGATATAATAAAATCGCTAGGGTTCAAAGCGACTTTTCTTTGCGAGAGCAAAATGAATTATATTAAAAAGTCGCCTGATTCACTTTACAGGCTCCACAGATTCATAAGACCGCAAGGAGTTCCTTCAAAAACATTTTTTGCAAGCATCGAAAAACAAACTAACTAAACAAGATGGAGTGATTTTAATGGCAAATGTTTATTTCAAAATAATGACTGAAGAGGGTTTCCTTTTGCCGGGAGGAAGCACCGCTGATTATTACCTTAATTTGATAGCCGATGAAACAACCGCATGCCTCAATGCAAACGGAATAAGCT
>CAKVDR010000014.1 GCA_934726435.1 uncultured Eubacteriales bacterium | reverse complement strand
AAAAGATTCTTTCGGTTGACACTATTTCTTCTGACCTTGATGGCGCTGTTTCCGACGAAGCTTTGCTGGTTATTAAGTCGCTTAGTAATGACAGCTCAAAGCAGCTCCAAGAAACTTTAGCGGAAATTGAAAACCTAGTTGACCTTAAAGACGTTGGATCACTTACCATTCGCCAGAGGAGTCTCCTTGATATAATTTTGCTTAGTAAAATAATTGAAGATGGAATGGTTGAAGATGAAAGGCTTCAGCTTGCTAAAGACACTTTATCAGTAGCGGTTACAATTTTGGAATCTTACCAAAAACAAAATTATCCGCAAAATAATTACAACACTCTAGTTGAGGGCACACAGCGTTTTATAAGTTCAGCGAAAAAGGCTTCGAGCGTTCTTCCTGAGCAAGTTGTGTTTTTTGACGGCCATTTTGATGTTACTCATCCGCCTATAATGTACGATGGACATATTCTAATGGCGGTTGATGACCTTTACAAATACATTGATGCAACGGTTGAATATATGTACAACAACGCTACGATGGTTATAACTTCGCCGAATAAAATTCTTGAAATTGTTAGCGGTCAAAATGTTGCCTATCTTAACGACAAACCTTATAATATGCCGGTGCCTATTATTTCTTTTGAAGATACTACTTATATGCCCGTTGAATTTTTCGCTCAGGCTTATGATATTTCTTACAAATGGCTTGCTGATCATGATTTTGTTATTCTTTATAAAAATTTGGTTCAGCTTGAAAATCCGAGCGTTCCTAACCAGCTTAGCAAAGGTTAATATTTTAATTGGGGAGAGAGTTTAATGGCTAAATACACGATAATTTCCGACATTGGAAAAGGTTTGGTTGCGCTTCTTCGTGACAAACTTGTTCCGGAACCCGTTGATAAGGGCGAAAGTATTGGAATTTGCGACCCGAAAGAGCGTGGGGGTTACATTGTTGGTATTCATCCTTATGATATAAAAGAAGATACTAGTGGACGAGCCACTGAAAACACGACTTTGCCTGACGGAAGTGTTCAGGATCCGCCTGCGATGATAGAGCTTTATTATGTTATTTCAGTTTGCAGCAAAGCTGAGATTGAAACCAAGGCGCTTGATGAAGCTAAAATTATTGGAAAAGTAATTCAAGTTTTTAAGGATAATCCGACCATTCCGCCAAGATATATGCCGAATAACGTTGGCATGCCGATTGAAAATGTTCCGATAAGCATGCTTCCACTTAATATGGAAGAAAAAGTTAAGGTTTGGACTATGTTTGGTGAGCCTTATAAACTTTCGGTTTTCTATGTAGTTGGTCCGATTGCGATTGACTCTGAAAATATTCACAAAGCTAAGAAGAAAGTTGAAACTGTTTATCTTAACAGTGATCATTTTTCGCCTAAAAAGACGCTTGAGTTTGCAACGCACATTAAAGAGGAAGACATTGATGATGAATACACTCAGCGGCCTGATGAAGACGAGGATGAGGAAGAAGAGGATTATTCTGATGATGAAGATTCTTCTGAAGATGAGGATTATTCCGATGATGAAGATTCTTCTGAAGATGAAGATTCTTCTGAAGATGAGGACTCTTCCGATGATGAGGACTCTTCCGACGATGAAGATACTTCCGATGATGAGGATTATTCCGATGATGAAGATTCTTCTGATGATGAAGATTCTTCTGATGATGAGGATTATTCCGATGATGAAAGTGATGACGATTATTCAGACGAAGATGAAGAAGAATAAAATTAATTTTGAGAGGTGGGAAAGTCATGAGAGTTATTCATAAGGCTTCGTTTGCATTTCTTTTGAAAGATATTTATTCCAAAATGCCCATTTCAAACGCAGTTATTCTTTGCAATGGCAAGCAAAATCCTTATACTCATAAAAAAAGCGGACATTATGTTTTTTCGAATCTTTATCCCGGTGAATACGAAATTTCAATAAGTTGCAAGGGTTATAATAGCCTTAATTTTCCTGTTACTTTGCGAGAAAATGAAACGAAAGAGATAGTTTCGGATTTATCTTACAGCGTGGATAATCAAGATATGATGCGCACGACAAGAATTGAAGCTGATTGCAGGCATGGCAAAAAGAAAATTCTTAAAGACACGGGAATAAGGCTTAGGCTTAAAAATGAACTTAGTTTTATGAAATTAATTGAGCCTACTGAGCAAGGTAGTGATGTTCTTAAGCTTAATGTTGATATGATAACAGGGCTTTTGGGTCAAAATTATGTTTATGAATTTGAAAATGAAATGCGTGAAATTTTCTTTTGGAGTTATGATCAAGAAAAGAAGGCATATATTTCAAGAGATTCTCAAGAAGCGAAACTTGAACCGGGCGGGAAGTTTTATGTTGTTTGGGATGTTAAAACGGACTCAAAAGGCAGGTTTATAATGCCTATAATGCCTCAGTTCATGAAAGAAAGCATTTTGAAATTTGAGCTTACTTCAGGCGAGATTCGCTCGAATATAGAAGTTGATATTACAGGCAAAGAAAACTCCGGCCAGGCTATTTATTTGGATGCTAATTTCAGAAAAATTAGAAAAAGAAAGACCGAGGTGTAGTTTTTATGGCAATTTCAGTTACTGCTTCGGCGCAGTGCATTTGTTCTTTTGGGACGGCTCCTTCTTCGCTAGTGGTGCTGCCTGAGGCTATGGCGATGGCTCAGCAAAAACCAATGGCTACGATAATGGATAACAAACCAATGGTTAACATAATGCCTTTTGCAATGTGCACTTCGATGTCTAACCCTCAGGTTTCCGCGGCTACTTCTGCTGCTGCAGGAGTTTTAACACCAATGCCGTGCGTTCCTGTTACGAATGCTCCGTGGTCTCCAGGTTCGACCACAGTTATGATCAAAGGCAAGCCCGCACTTAACAACACATGCAAGCTTATGTGCAACTGGGGCGGAGTTATCAGCATAACGAACCCTGGGGCAACCACTGTTATGATTCCTTAATTTGTTAATTGAAAGTGTGGTATCGAAGTTTGGAAATACCTATTTTTAAAAGCAATTTTGAATATCTCTCAAAAGAATTTAAATGCATTGAAAATTTTGTTAGAAAATATATTGAATGCAAAGAAAAAGGCGATTTTAAATCTTGCAGAGAAAAGGTATTAAGCGATTTCAGATCTGAGGAACTTTTGCTTGAAATGCGCCTTGAAGAGGGCAAAGAAGAAATTTTTTCAACGGCTTTATATGTTAGAAGAACATGCAGGTTTAGTAAGCTTGAATGGTTCGCAGTGATGCTTGCAACTATGACTGAATTTGACGAAAGTTACAAAGAGCTTATTTTAAAAGTCGAAGATGCTGAAACCCTCACTTACAATGCAATTTTAAAACTTTATTTTTTCACAGATAATATTTCTGAAATTGAAGATAGTTGCGATGTTTTGGCGATTTGTAAAGAGAAAATGAATTTCTTTTGCTTTGTGGATGGCATACCGAAAATTGATCCTCGATTTTATGATAATCTTATAAACAATTCTCAGAATAAAATAAAAATTACCGGCGTTAGCCTTTCCCCGGTGAGTAATCGTTTTGGGTCGCCGCTTACAATAAGGGAAGAAATAGCATCAAAAGTTAGCAATTTTTTGGGCAATCCTGAAGAAGGAAATCCTATTTGTATTTGCTTTTATGGCGAAGAGGGAATAGGCAAAAAAACGATTGTAAACAGGGTTTGTAACCTGAAAGATAAAGATCTGATTTATATTGATATTGATAAAGTAAAAGGCGAAAACTTCAGCAAAAATGTGATAAGTGCTTGCAGAGAAGCTTTTTTCATTAGAGGTTGTGTTTGTTTTTACGGTGGAGATAATCTTGGGGCTGAAAAACATAATCTTTTAAATCTTGCGGCTGAAATTACTTTTAAATTTTGCAGGGTTATGTTTGTTCTTTCGAATAAAAAAATGGGAATTATAGGGAATTCTGATGGAATTGGCTTTGTAAGTATTGAGTTGCCGGAACTTACAATTGATGAAAGATTTAAGCTTTGGAATGAAGAATTAAGCGGCAAAAAAGTGAGTAAAAAACTTGATATTTCTGAGCTTTCGGGTAAGTTTACTTTAACGCCGAAACAAATTAAACTTAGTGTTTCAGATTCTGTGATAAGATCGGCGATGGAGAAAAAATCACTTATTGACAGCCAAATGATTTCAAATTGCGTTTATAGCCAAATGACTGAGAATCTCTCTGAAAAAGCGACACTTATTAAGAAGAAACACACTTGGGATGAATTGATTTTAAACCCGGATGAGAAATCAATCATTAAAAGAGCTTGCGATCAGATGAGATACAGGCGTGTTGTTTACGACAAATGGAAAATGGGTAACAGAATTCTTTATGGAACTGGCCTAAGCATGCTTTTTGCTGGCCCTTCAGGAACGGGTAAAACAATGGCCGCGCAGGTCGTTGCGCATGAGCTCGGGCTGGAAATTTACAAAGTTGACCTTTCAAGGGTTATTTCGAAATACATTGGTGAATCTGAAAAAAACCTGGGTGAAATTTTCGACAGTGCTAAAAAAAGTAACGTTATTTTGCTTTTCGATGAAACTGATTCTATTTTCGCAAAGCGTACCGAAGTTAAAGACTCTCACGACAGAAACGCAAACCTCGAAACTTCTTATCTCCTTCAAAAAATGGAAGAACACACCGGAATAACAATTTTAACAACGAACTTCCTTGAAAATATTGATAAAGCGTTTTTCAGAAGAATAAATTACGTGGTTCATTTTGCTTTCCCGAATGCTGTTGCAAGAAAAGAAATTTGGCTTAAAATGTTCACGAAAGAAGTGCCTATCGCGAAAGACGTTGACTTTAATTTCATTGCGAAACAGTTCGAGCTTTCAGGCGGAAGTATAAAAAATGCGTGCTTGACGGCTGCTTTCATGGCGGCTTCTGAAAATACTGAAATAACCATGAAACACATGATTAAATCAATTGAATATGAAATAAAAAAGCAAGGAAAAATGGTTGCTAAATCAGATTTTGCGGAATACGGTTACTTGCTTTGATAAAAAATGCCTCCTTTGGCTTATATTTTTAATAAATCGTGAAAACGAGCATAAAATATAAACTATAGGAGGTATTGACATGTTAAAAACACTTATAGTAAATTTAGTAATAAGCCTTGGAGTTGGCGGGCTTTCTTCAATTTTAACAAGGGATTCAATGGACGTTTACAGCACGATTGCTTTGCCGCCTTTTGCGCCACCGTCGTCGCTATTTCCGATTATGTGGACGATTCTTTACATTTTGATGGCAATCTCGGCAACGATTATTTACAGGAAATCTTCGAGCGTAAAAAGTTTGGTAATTTATGCGGTTCAGCTTCTTGTTAACTTCATTTGGCCGCTTATTTTCTTTGATGGAAGAATGTTTTTTGCTTCGTTTTTGTGGCTTATGCTCCTTTGGATTTTAGTTTTGTGGATGACGGTGGAATTTTACAAAGTGGATCACATCGCGGCGTATCTTCAGATACCTTATATCCTTTGGCTCACATTTGCCGCCGTTTTGAATTGGAGCATTTTTGCGCTTAACTCCGGGAATATATGATTTTTAGGAGATGTTTTTGAGTGAAATTTAAAAGCCAAACCATGAACATTAATTTCAAAGATGCTGTTTCCTACCTTACTTTCAAAGATCTTGAGAAATATGGCTTTTTCAAACATGCTTACTCTACCAGATTAGGTGGGGTAAGCGAAAATGAATTTAAATCTTTAAACCTTGGTTTTTCAACTAAAGACAGCAGCGAGAATATCAAAAAGAATTTCAGCATTTTTTGCGCTGCTTTTGGCGTTTCTGAGAATAAACTCGCCATAACTTCGCAAATTCACGAAGATGAAATCAAAGAGGTTAAAAACATTAGAGAGTTCACGGTTTTCAATAATGTTGACGGCCTTATAACGAACGAACCGGGAGTAACTTTAGCTACTTTTCATGCTGATTGCTTAGCTGTTTACATGATTGACCTCGAGAAAAAAGCGGTTGGACTTGCTCATGCAGGTTGGAGAGGAACTGTTAAAAACATAGCTGGAAAACTCGCGCGCAAACTTGAAAGTACATATGGCTGCAATAAAGAAAATTTAATTTGCGCTTTGGGCCCAAGCATCGGGAGCTGCTGCTTTGAGGTTTCAAGCGATGTTATCCAAATTTTCCGCTCGCTGGATATTCCCGAAACTTATTTAAAAAATGGAAATAAAATCGACCTGCCGGAAGTAAACCGCAGGCTTCTTCTTAACGAAGGCCTTAAAGATGAAAATATTATTAAATCGGACGTTTGCACGATGTGTTTTAAGGATTTGCTTTTTTCACACAGGGCAACGGGTGGCAAACGTGGCACGAATGCTGCTTTTATTTCGCTTGTTTAGCTTTCTCTTAAGGAGTTAAATGTTTCCATGAGGTTCAAAGTGCCGTAGCCCCACTGAACGTTCGGGTATTCTCGCCGGGCTTCTCTTGTGCATCCTCTTATCAAAATTGAGCGAAGCCTGTTGCCGGTTGTGGCGGGTGCATTGCCTTGAACTATTGCCCACTGCAAAACCAGTGCTGCTGCGCCCGAAGTTATTGCTGCTGCTGTGCTTGTGCCCGTCATTGTGCCGAGGCCATAAGGGTAGTAGCCTTCTATGTTTACCCCCGGAGCAGCAAAATCAGGCACCATTTTTGAAGTTAATGCCGGACCCCACGAACTGTTGATGTAAAGGCTGTTTTCAATGTCGTTGTAAGCCGCGACTGCAATGGTTCCAATCGCTGTTGAAGGGATTACCGTCGTGTAATTTGGCACTGGCGAAACGAATTCAACATCAGGGCTCACGAAACCCGTCATCGGCAGCCAAGCATTAAACCGGCCGTTTATTATCACGTCACCATGAAGCGTTATTTCCCAAATTCCAGGGACAGCATCTTCAATTTGAAAGAACGCAAATCTGTTGCCATTTTGATGATAAAAAATTCTAACTAAAGATTTTTCAAAAATAAGCCTTTTTTCGTAGCGTGTTCCTACGAAAAAGGGTATTCTGTTTATAATTTCTCCCGTGGGAGATTTTAAAGAAAACGAGATTTTATCAAGGCCTTCATACCAAACATACACGTTAAAATTTTTCGCCATTTCGCCTGCTCTTACTTCAATTGTTGCGGTATCGCCCGTTTTTTCAACCGTTCCGCTTGTGTGGTGCCTTGCGTTGCTTTCGTTTCCAACGGCTGTGCAAACCGCTATGCCTATGTTGCTTGAAAGAGAGGTGATGTAGCTTTCGAGCCTGCTTTGGCCGTTGTGCCCGCCGAAATTCGTCCCGAGGCCTATGCAGCTAACCGAAGGGTTGCCCAAAATCTCCGCTCTTTCTACTCCGAAAGTAAGGCCAAGCATTATGTCAATTGATTCATAAGCGTTTTTTTGATTTTCAGGGACTAAAAATTTATTCCTGTAATATTCGCTCGTACCTTTTAATTTTACTACGATTATGTCGGCTTCCGGTGCAGCACCGATGAAGTTTTCGATGCGTCTCCCCGCAGCCACCGAGGCAAGAAAAGTCCCGTGGCCGTCTTCGTCTCTGTGCGGAACAATACTGTAAGGGTCTTCATTTCTAAGGGCTTCGTTTATCTTTTCTCTCGTGTAAACTGTGCCAAAAATTGCGCCATCAGTGGGCTCGCCCGAGTCAATCGTCTGATCCCAAATATAGCTTATTCTCGTGGTGCCGTCTTCATATTGAAAAGTGGGGTTCGTATAATCAATTCCAGTGTCAATGAAAATAAGCGAAACGCCACTTCCAAGAAGATTCAAATAAGGCCTTTCTTGAACTCTTAAGATGCCTGCAGCCTCGAGCGAAGCCTCGCTTGTAAGGCCGTAAATTTCAGGGTAAACATTAATAACATCGTAGCCAAGCTGTGCTAGGATTCCATCCATGTAGCTTTCATCTGTGTAAAGAATAGCAACGCCATTTTTCAAAACTTTGCCTAATTTTATGTAAGGCCTTTCTGCGAGGTAATTTTGAAATGAAATTGTGTACCAATAATAAAAACTCACGGTTGTGGGCAAATTTATGAATTCATGAAGAGGCATGGTTGCTATTTCTTCTGCTGATAATGTTGCCAAAATTTTTCACCTTGCTTTAAGTTATTCTGCCGAAGTTTCTTAGCTGTGAAAGTGTGTTTGCGAGGCACAATGTGCCGTAACCCCAAGCGTTGTTAGGGTACTGAATTCCCGTTTTGCGTCTTGCACCGCTTTTTAAATAGGCTTTTATTCTTTCACCGTATAAATACGGGTCATTTGATTGAACGATGCCCCACTGCATTAAAAGCGAAGCGCAGCCCGTTACGAAAGGTGCAGCCATGCTTGTTCCCGTGAAAACGCCGTAGCCGCCGTTTGTTTTAGTCGTTAAAATATCAACCGCCGGGGCGACTAAATCTGGTTTTACGTATATAAAATTAAGCGTGTAGCCTCTTCCTGAAAAGCTTGCAATAATGTCTCTTTCAGAGTCGTAACCTCCAACGGTTATAACATTTTGAGCGGTCGAGGGAAGGGTTAGTGTGTGGTCGATTGATGGCAGCGTGAAGGTTGTTTCTTCCGAGACTTCTTCGGTTGTGGGCAGATAGATATTAAACCCGCCGTAAACTATTTGAGCGGCTCTTATTCTCAGCGTGAAAATTCCCACAGGGTTTGATTTCGTATTTGAACTTATTTGAAAAAATATTTCTTGGAAAGCGTTGTAAAATTGCGGCTGGCCGTAGTTAATTATCACCGAAATGTCAGCAAATCGGTAGCTTTTTATTCTGTCGTAATAAAGAATTTCTCCCGTCGATTGCCCGTTTGGAAGAATCAGTTCAACGGTGAAGGAATCAACGAAGTTTTTCCAAAGCGCAACGTAAAATGAGGGAGATTTGCCGGAATAAAAAAACGAAACTTCCTGCATTTGCCCGGAGTTTATTTCGCCCAAATAATGGTGCCCGGCGCTGCCTTCGTTCCCTGAGGCAACTATTATTGAGGTTTTCCATCTTTCTGACATATCGTTTATGAAAAGTTCAAAAAGTGATTGCCCATTGTGCGGGCCGTCGTTCGTGCCGTAGCTTATGTTTATGGCAACGGGCATTTGCAGCGTTAAAGCCTTTTCAATTACGTATTTAAGCGCGCGCATAAACTCAGTTGTTCTTGCAAAAGACGGGAAGCCTTTTTCACCAAGTTTAACGACAATGAGCGAAGCTTTTGGCGCAACGCCTTCATTTTCACCATTTGAACTTCTGCCGTTTCCTGCGGCAATTCCCGCAACGGCGGTCCCGTGGCCCAAAGTGTCGGATTCCGGGACGATTTCGAGAGGGTTTTGGCTTTGAAGAGCTCTGTTAATATCTTCGTTTGAATATTCTGCACCGTGATTAAAGCCTTCAGGAGGGGTGCCGTTTAAAGTTTGATCCCACATATAAAGTATTCTGCTTGTGCCGTCTTGATTTATGAAATCAGGGTGAGTGTAGTCAATCCCGGAATCAATTATTCCAATTATAGTTCCTTCGCCGGTAAGATCGTAGTTTTGAGAGGCCTTAACGCTGCTAATGCACGACCGGTTGATTTCTTCTTTTAAGTTAAGCGTTAAAATTCTTGGAAGTTCTGTGTATTCAATTTGAGAGTAATTTGAAAGCAGCGGAACTTTATCGTATGAAATCGTCATGATTGCGTAGTTTTGGTTCAAAATTTCAATTTCAGCGCCTATTTCATTCGCTACGCTTAAAATATCGCCATTATATTTTATAATTACTTCCCATGTGTTGCTTTCAGGCCTGTAGCCTGTTTCAAATTCCGTGCCCTCAAACTCAAAAAGAACATTTTCGCTCGGTAATCTGCTTAAAAATGGCATATTTTTCAAAACCTCCTTGATAATGTGTATGAAATTACTATGTTTAATATAAGTTATTAGGTTTCGCAGAGAAGTTATGCTAAATTTTTGGTGAATTTAAAATATTTTACTGCTGAATACAAAATACTACTGGTAATTCATGTGAACAGTTAGTATAATATGGAGTATAAGTTGGAGAGGTGAATTTTGTTTGGATAAATCATGTTGTGTGATACTTGCGGCGGGCGAAGGCAAAAGGATGAAATCAAGCATCCCGAAGGTTCTTTCACCTGTTTTATTCGAGCCTATGGTTGGATGGGTTATTAATTCTGTTATTAATTCAAAAATAAATGATATTTGCGTTGTAACGGGTTACCGCCATGAGCTTGTTGAGGAATATGTTAGTAAGCTTAATTACAATTTGGAAACAGTTATACAAAAAGAAAGGAAAGGCACCGGCCATGCGGTGATGACGGCTTTGTCGTTTTTGGAAAAGTACGCAGGCGGGGATGCCTTAATTTTAGGTGGAGACGCACCTTTTGTTGACAAAAAAACGATCACAAAGGCCTACAAAGCTCATAAAAATTCGAATAATTCCGCTACTATTATTTCTTCAAGGCTTGAAAACCCTGTGGGCTATGGAAGAATAGTAAGAGATTCTGACGACTATAACGTTAAAGCTATAGTCGAAGAGAGTGATGCCAGTTTTGGCCAGCGCTCAATAAAAGAGATAAATTCAGGTGCTTATTGGTTCAAAGTTGATGACCTTATTAAGTATCTGTCTTTAATAACCAACGATACTTTTCAAGGGGAGTATTATTTAACTTCAATAATAAAATTAATGATAGATGCCGGGCTGAGAGTAGACGCATTTGAAACGTCTTCATGCAACGTTGCACTTGGTGCAAACGATGTGTGTCAGCTTCAGCATCTAAATGATATCGCCAGAAATAAAGTTATTGACGGAATGATGGAAAACGGCGTTAAAATTCCTTGCCGTGACGGAGTTATAATCGGCAAGTGGGTTGAAGTTGGTTCAGGAACAACCATTTTGCCGGGAACAATTCTTTCGGGTAAAACGACTATCGGCGAAGAATGCATAATCGGGCCTAACAGCCAAATTATTGATTCAACTGTTGGAGATAGCGCGGTTGTGAACCAAAGTTATTGCAAAAAAGTTAATATAAAAAGCGGCGAAGAGATAGGGCCTTTTGCCTCTTTGAAAAGTTAAAGTAATCAAGAATTTTAAAGCTAAGGAGAAGAAGTCATGCAAGAACAAGGCAGAAAATTAAAGATTTTTATGGCAAATTCAAACCCCAAGCTAGCAAAAGATATAGCGCGCGAACTAAATTGCGAGCTTGGAGAATCTGAAATCACCAGATTTAGCGACGGCGAAACCTCAGTTTCAATTCATGAATCCGTGAGAGGTGCTGACTGCTTTATAATTCAGTCAACAAGCTACCCGGTGAATGAAAACTTGATGGAACTTTTAATAATGATTGACGCTATGAAAAGGGCTTCCGCTGCGAGAATCACGGTTGTTATGCCGTATTTTGGTTATGCTCGCCAAGATAGAAAAGCAAGGCCTAGAAGCCCGATTTCTGCGAAGCTTGTGGCAGATTTAATCACAACTGCAGGTGCAGATAGAATTTTAACCATGGAGCTTCATGCGCTGCAAATTCAAGGATTCTTTAATATTCCTGTTGACCATATAATATCTGCTCCTCTTTTTACTTCTCACATTAAAGCTCAGCCTGAATTTGACCCCGAAAAATTCACTGTTTTAGCTCCTGACTTCGGCTCGGTTTCAAGGGCTCGCCAGTTTGCAACCAGGCTTGGCTGCCCTGTGGCTATAATTGACAAAAGAAGGCCAAAGCCAAACGTAAGCGAAGTTATGAACATCATCGGTGATGTTAGAGATAAACACATAATAGTGGTTGACGACATCATCGACACCGCAGGGACCA
>CAKVDR010000013.1 GCA_934726435.1 uncultured Eubacteriales bacterium | reverse complement strand
AGGAATGGGCGCAGAAGCTATCAAAAAGCTTCTTCAAAAAATTGATCTTGAAAAACTTTCAAGAGAACTCAAAGACGAGCTTACTTTGGCTGTTGGCCAAAAAAGGGTAAGACTTTTGAAACGTTTGGAAGCAGTTGAAGCTTTCAGAACTTCTGGAAACAGACCTGAATGGATGATTCTCGATGTTCTTCCGGTAATTCCTCCGGATTTAAGGCCTATGGTTCAGCTCGACGGCGGACGTTTCGCAACTTCGGACTTAAATGATTTATATAGAAGAGTTATCAACAGAAATAACCGTCTTAAAAGATTGATGGATCTTGGCGCTCCTGATATTATTATCAGAAACGAAAAAAGAATGCTTCAAGAATCTGTTGATGCTTTGATCGACAACGGAAGACGCGGCAGACCTGTAACTGGACCGAACAACAGATCGCTTAAGTCTCTTTCTGAAATGCTCAAAGGTAAGCACGGAAGATTCCGCCAAAACTTGCTCGGAAAACGTGTAGACTACTCAGGAAGATCGGTTATCGTTGTTGGCCCTGAACTCAAGATTTATCAGTGCGGTTTGCCGAAAGAAATGGCTCTTGAACTTTTCAAACCTTTTGTTATGAAAAGGCTTGTTGAAGTTGGAGCGGTTAATAACATTAAAGCTGCAAGAAAAGCAGTTGACAGGTCCCGCCCTGAAGTTTGGGACGCACTTGAAATCGTTATAAAAAATCATCCGGTTCTTTTAAACCGTGCGCCTACGCTTCACCGCCTTGGAATTCAAGCTTTCGAGCCTGTTTTGGTTGAAGGAAGAGCACTTAAACTTCATCCGCTTGTTTGTTCTGCGTTTAATGCTGACTTCGACGGTGACCAGATGGCTGTTCACGTTCCTCTTTCGGCGGAAGCTCAAGCAGAAGCAATGTTCCTTATGCTTTCTTCGGGCAACCTCCTTAAACCTTCGGATGGAAAACCTGTTACAGTTCCTTCGCAGGATATGGTTCTCGGTTCTTACTATTTAACAATGGAAAAAGACGGCGAAATCGGCGAAGGAAAAGTATTCAGAGATTTTGATGAAGCCCTCATGGCTTATGCTTGCCATTATATTAGCCTTCATGCAAAAATCAGAGTTCGCCATAAAAACCCGAAAGGCGAAACAAAACTCATTAATACAACTGTTGGAAGAATTATTTTCAACAACCCGATTCCTCAAGATTTAGGTTTTGTTGACAGAAACGACCCTGAAAAATCAGCAGATTTGGAAATTAATTTCTTGGTTGGCAAAAAGCAACTTGGTTTAATCGTTGATGCTTGCATTAAAAACCACGGGACTAAGAAAACTTCTGAAGTTCTTGATGAGATTAAATCGTTAGGATTCAAATATTCAACAAGAGGCGCAATCACAGTTGCTGTTGGTGATGCTGTTATCCCTCCGGCTAAGAAAGAAATTGTTGCCAAAGCAGAAGCGGAAATTGACGCTATTTTGAAACAATATAAACGCGGCCTTTTCTCGGATTCAGAAAGAAGAAACCACACTCTTAAAATTTGGGAAAAAGCAACTAATGATGTTTCTAAAGCACTTCAAGATAACCTTGATAAATTCAACCCAATCTTCATGATGGCGGACTCCGGTGCTCGTGGTTCTATGAGCCAGATTCGTCAGCTTGCAGGTATGCGTGGACTTATTGCGAACACATCGGGTGCTGCAATCGAAATTCCGATTCGCGCAAACTATCGTGAAGGCCTTAATGTTCTTGAGTACTTCATTTCTTCGCGTGGTGCGAGAAAAGGTTCTGCTGATACCGCACTTCGTACGGCTGACTCGGGTTACCTTACTCGTAGGTTAGTTGACGTTTCTCAAGATGTAATCATAAGAGAAGATGATTGCGGTTCCGACCATGGAATTACCGTTTTTGAAATTAAAGACGGCAAAGAATGTATCGAAAAACTCGAAGAACGTTTGGTTGGAAGATATCTTTGCAAAGATTTTGTTGATGAAAAGACTGGCGAAGTTCTTATTTCTAAAGATAAACTCATGGACGACAACGATGCCAAACTCATCAAGAGCAAGGGTGTTGAGCGCATTGAGATTAGGTCTATTCTTAATTGTAAGTCTAAACACGGCGTTTGCAGAAAATGCTACGGTGCTAACCTTGCAAATGGTTTGCCTGCTGCTGTTGGTGAAGCTGTTGGAACAATCGCGGCTCAGTCAATCGGTGAACCTGGTACACAGCTTACAATGAGAACGTTCCACACGGGCGGTATCGCAGGTTCTGCGGATATTACTCAAGGTTTGCCGCGTGTTGAAGAACTTTTCGAAGGACGTAAACCTAAACGTTTGGCAATCATCAGTGAAATTGACGGCGTGATTAGATTTGAAGAAGTAAGAAAGAGCAGAAACGTTGTTATTTATAATGAAAAGAGCGGCGAAGAAAGAACCTATCTTATTCCTTACGGTTCAAGGCTTTGCGTTGAAGAAGGCCAATATATCGAAGCAGGCGGAATGATCACCGAAGGTTCGGTTAACCCGCATGATATCCTTGCAATTAAAGGTGAAGCTGCTGTTGAATCTTACCTTATTCAAGAAGTTCAAAGAGTTTACCGCTTGCAGGGCGTTGATATCAACGATAAACACATTGAAGTTATTATCAGGCAGATGATGCGCAAAGTTCGCGTTAGCGACCCAGGAAATACTGGCCTTATTCAAAATTCGCTTGTTGATAAATCTGAAATTATCAGAGAAAATGAAATCATTAGAACAAAAAAAGCAAACGGCGAAACCAGCCTCGAAGAAGCTTCTTATACTCCTGTTCTTTTGGGTATTACAAAGGCTTCTCTCGCAACGGATTCATTCCTTGCTGCGGCATCGTTCCAGGAAACCACAAGAGTTCTCACAGACGCAGCTATTAAAGGTAAAGTTGATCCGCTCATCGGCCTTAAAGAAAACGTTATTATCGGTAAGCTTCTGCCCGCCGGAACCGGCGTTGACTGCTACAACAGAGTTGAAGTCAAAAAGGCTGAAGAAGAAAACTTTAATGCAATCCCAGAACAAAAAATCCAGAAAATTCGTGACGCATTTGATTTCGAATAAAATAATTACCCTCGGCTTTTGGCCGAGGGCTCTTTTTGTTTTTAAAGTTTTATTGTTACTCTTCTACTCGAGAAGAACGATGGGTTATAAATCAATTTTAAACCTGAATCATTTTTAGGAACTTCAAAAATAACTGCTCCTTCTGCGGTCCCACCCGGTGCGAGTGTGGAAAAACTTAATTCATCTTCAGCTGGATCGCCAGTTATAAGCGAGCACGAATTTATCACGCCTTTACTGTTTTGAATTTTGAAATCCCATGAATTAATGTGCGCTTCATTTTCGGATGTATTTACTATTTTTATGTAAACTTTCACGAATTCATTGCCTGATTTAGGGTGGAAAAATTGGTTTCCTGTGCTGTAATTTCTTTTAACTTTTGTAATAGTAACTTCTTTTCCGTCAAAGTCAATAGTGTCACCAACATTGTATTCTTCTTTTTCTTCTGCTTTAGATTCCTCAGAACTAGCTTTGTTCTCAGAGGAGTTGCTTGAATTTGTGGTGCTTTGGCTTGTTGAAGAACTTACTTTCTTTGAAGTGCTTGAGTTTGTGTACATAGAAGAAATAAGAAATATTGAAAACAAACTAACAATAATTCCTGAAATAGGCATTCCAATAGAAAATTTATTTTTAATAGCCCTGATTAAAGACCAAACGCTTAAAATTATTCCAATAATTGCAACCACCATTGAAATAACATTTAAAATTGGAATCCACGAACCTGCGATAGCTACGATTGACACGATAAGAGAAGCGATTGCTAGGTTATCTTTCTTTTTTTCTGTGCTTGAGTTTTGAACATCATTTTCCATTTGTATTATTACCTCCAATATTATATTTTTTCACATCTAAATAAGCACTTAATTTAGACGTGTATATTTATAATTATAAACAAAAAAATAACTTTGTCAAGTATAAACATCATAATGATAATGAAATGTCTTAATGATAATTTTAAAATCGAATTGAGGAGGAATTATGATATCAGAAAAATTAAAAGAATTAAGAAAAAATCAAAATTTAACTCAATCCGATATAGCTAAAAAATTGGGCATAACTCGCTCAAGCGTTAACGCATGGGAGCTTGGAATTTCAATTCCTTCGACTAGATATGTCGTCGAACTTTCAGAGCTTTTTGGCGTTTCTGCTGATTATCTTTTGGGCATTCCCGGAACTTCCACGGTGAATGTTGATGGCCTTTCGGAAAAAGAAGTTGGCGTTATAAAAGAAATCATTGAATGCTTAAAAAATAAGAATGGTTAGTCGAAATGATTAATCATTTTTTTGTTGTATTTTTTTGTCTTAAATGATATTATTTATTAGATTTAACTTTAAAAAAATAATATTTAAGGATGTTGAAAAATGAATAGAAGTATGAACAAATTTATTAATACTTTAGTTTGGGTAAGCCTTATATTATGTGGGGTTTCGTTTTTAATATTTCATGTTTTTAGGATTTATGAGAAAAAGAGCGCAAGCCATGAAGGAATTCCTATTGCTATGGCTCTTGACGATGGTTATACTTACCCTACAATAGTGGCAATGACATCAATTCTTGAAAATGCCGCAAAAGAAACAAAGTATGATTTTTATATTATGCATCCAGGCGAATTTAATGATGAAAATAAGATGAAACTTAAAAATTTAGGCAGAAAATACCGTAATAAGTGTAATGTTAGCCTTATAAATATGGAAGATAAATATAAAAATGCAAATGATAAAGGTCATATTACCACTCCTACATATTATAGGCTTTCTTTATCAGAACTACTCCCTGATCTTGATAAAATAATTTGGCTTGATGGAGACACGATTACATATACAGATCTTAAAGAAATGTATGATATTGACATGGAAGGCTATTATTATAAAGGATTTTTAGATGATAATGTTGATGCGGTTGATGATTTTACAACTGAAAATGACCACTGCATTTGCGCTGGGGTTATGCTTATAAATCTTAAAGAACTCAGGCAGGATGATATGGTTAAGAAATTTTCAGATTTTATTGAAAAAAATAATGAAAAATTAATTCAGCATGATCAAACTACAATAAATGCTATGTGTTATAAAAAAATTGGAATTTTACCTCCGAAATTTGGTATTTATAATTATCCGTCTGTGAATGAAGCTAAAAGCAAAGCTGGAAAATATCGTTTGAAAGATGGCTATACTGAAGACGATTTGGAAAAAGCTTATAATAGCCCTGCTGTTTTACACTGCGTTTCTAAGCCTTGGAAAAATGTTAATGTTCGAGGTGGAAAAGCATGGTGGGATTATGCAAGAAAAACAGATTTCTATAGTGAGATCAGAAAAAAATATGACACGACTATGTTAGCTGGAAATTAAAAGACTTTTTATTAAAATATTTGATTTAGCTATTGACTTTTTTTAGAAGGTAATGTAAACTTTAAATTAGAAAGTGTAAAGAGGAGCAAATTTGTTCTCACCTGCGTAATTTTGTTTACGATGGTCAATAGCTAGGTCTTTTAAGTAAATAAGACGTATAGAGATTGTATGAGCAGATTTGTGCCCATGCAATTAATTTTTTAGTTTAAGAAACTTTTTTTAAACATTTTTGGAGGTGCTTGAGTATTAGCAGCAAAGACATTCAAATTAATGGTGAAATTAGAGATGAAGAGGTTCGACTCATCGGTTCAAGCGGAGAGCAGCTTGGCATAGTTCCTGTTAAAAAGGCTTTAGAGCTTGCGTCAGCTGAAAATTTGGATCTTGTAAAGGTGGCAAGCAAGGCGGTTCCTCCGGTTTGCAAAATTTTGGATTATGGCAAATATAGGTTTGAGATGTCGAAAAGAGAGAAAGAATCTAAGAAGAATCAGCGCACTGTTGAGATAAAGGAAGTAAGGCTTTCAGTTAATATAGACACTCACGATTTCAACACAAAAGTGGCTCATGCTCAAAGATTTGTTAAAAGCGGCAACAAAGTTAAAGTTTCAATTCGTTTTAGAGGCCGTGAAATGGGGCATCCTGAAATTGGTTTTGACATAATGAAAAAGTTTGCAGAATCTTGCAGCGAGTTTGCGAGTGTTGAGCGCCCTGCTAAATTGGATGGAAAATGTATGCTCATGTTCTTAGCTCCAAATTCGAAGGCTAAATAATTAATTGAAGCTTTAAATTCAAAAGAAAAAGCACAGATGAAATTTTTTAAAGAAAGGTTGTGAAGTGGGTAGAGGCTGACGCCTTATCCCAGAGCAGTATGTACAAGATTAAAACACACAGTGGAGCAAAAAAACGTTTCAAGTTTACGGCAACCGGAAAAATAGTAAGAGGTCATGCAAATAAAAGCCATATCTTGAACAAAAAATCAAGAAAAAGAAAAAGAGTTTTGAGAACAACAACAACACTTGACAAAACAAATGTATTTCAAATCAAAACTCTTATGAACCATAAATAAATTAAAAATTTAAACGGAGGTAAACGTAATGGCACGTATAAAATATGCAAAAACAACCAGGAGTAGAAGAAAAAGAGTTTTAAAATTAGCAAAAGGATACTGGGGTGCAAAAAGTAAGCACTTTAAAATGGCTAAACAAGCCGTTATGAAATCAGGAAATTATGCTTACATAGGCAGAAAACAGAAAAAACGTGATTTCAGAAGATTATGGATCACAAGAATTTCTGCAGCTTGCCGTATGAATGGCATCACATATTCCGCTTTCATGGATAAACTTAAAAAATCAGGAATCGAACTTAATAGAAAAATGCTTTCTGAAATTGCGATTTCAGATCCTGAAGGTTTTGCCGGCCTTGTTAAAAAAGTAAAGTAATTAAATTATGCGCTTAGGGTTTAGTCCTTGAGCGTAAATTTTTTGGTTATATGCAGAATTTTTTGAACTTTTTCCGTTTATAATCAAAGAATTTGTCGCTTTTAGAGAAAAAATAAATTAAAAGGAAGAAAAATAAATGAGAATAGAAATATCAAGTAAAAACAATGAAACAGTAAAAAATGTGAGAAAACTATTAAATTCCGCTAAATTTAGAAACAGTGAAAAGAAATTCGTTATAGAAGGAACTAGACTTTGTGAAGAAGCTGTCAAAAGTAATGTTGAAGTTACTCAAATTTTTTATACACAGAAAAATTTTGAAAAATTCTCAGATTTAATTGGGAAAATAGTACAAAAAAATGATGTTCATGAATTTCTGGTTAGCGAAGATGTTATGAAATCAATGAGTGACACTGAAACCCCTCAAGGAATCATTTGTGTTTGTAATTTTGTTGACAAATTTGTAAATATGTCTAAAATAGAAACATACTCTAATATTATTTTACTCGAAAATCTTCAAAATCCTTCAAATTTAGGAAGTATACTTAGAAGCCTTAATGCTTTCAACATTGATTTTGTTGGCATTAGTTTTGACAGTTGCGATATTTATAACCCTAAAGTTCTCAGAGGTAGTATGGGTGCGATTTTTAAGCTAAATATTATGAAAATAACCAATTTTTCTGAATTTATTTCATTGCTTAAAGCTAAAAAAATCACCGTTTGTGCTACAGTTCCTGATGAAAACGCAGAAAATATTACAGCTCTTAATGATTTGGGTAAGAAAGCCGTAATTCTTGGAAATGAAGGTAATGGTATTAGCGATGAAATTCTTGATTTGTGCGACAAGAAGATGACTATACCGATGAATCCTTCATGCGAATCTCTAAGCGTTGCAGTGGCTGCGGGCATAGTGGCCTGGGAAATGAGCGGAAAGGGGAAATAAAGTGGACAAGCAGGTGTATGAAATTTGGCTTCAGCAAGCTATTGGTTATGGGAATTATCAAATAAAAATGATTTTGGATCTTTACAAAAGTGCGAAGGAATTTTATGATTCAGGTGAATATGGTTGGAGGCTTTGTGGATGTTTCACGAGTAAGCAAATTGATAAAATCGTGAGCACCTCTATTAATAATGCATATAATATTTTTAGAAAATGTAAGAATTTAAATTACAAAGTTTTTAGCATTTTTGATAAAGAATATCCAAAATTGCTCAAAGAAATAAGTGACCCTCCCGTTGTGATTTATGTTTTTGGAGATGAAACTTGTTTAAAAAAAGAAATTTCGATTGCTTTCGTTGGTGCAAGGGAAGCGACTCCTTATGGAATGAATCTTTCGAAAAATATGGCTCACAAAGCGGCTTTGAGTGGTGCAAATGTTGTGAGTGGCGGTGCGCTTGGGATTGACGCTGCGGCGCATGAGGGAGCAATTGAAGCCGGAGGAAGCACGATCGCCGTGCTCGGTTGTGGAATTAACACAAATTATCTTATATCCAACAGCTTTCTTAGAAGCAAAATTGCCAAATCTGGGGTGTTGATGTCGGAATATCCTCCTGATTATCCTGCTTTTGCATGCAATTTCCCGAAAAGAAACAGGATAATTTCTGGACTTTCATCTGCGATTGTTGTTGTTGAAGCCGGCAAAAAAAGTGGTTCGCTCATTACTGCAAACCTGGCGAATAACCAAAATAGGGATGTTTTCGTCGCGCCGATTGACCTTAGAAGCCCGCTTAGCGAAGGCATTATTTCGCTCATAAACGACGGGGTGAAAGTAGTTGTTGATATGGAAGATTTGGTGAAAAGTTACGAAAATAAACTTAAAAATAAATTCCCGGGTATGAGCATAAAAAGGCCTGCTTTTAATTTACCGCATGAAGAAAATCCAAAATCTAAAGAAAATATTTTGACGGAAGTGCCCAAAAATATTTCAGAAAATGCGAAAAAAGTTTATGATATTTTGGGTGAGGGCGCAATGAACCCTGATTTGATATGTAAAAAATCTGGCATGAAGATAGAAAATGTTCTTTCATCTTTGACAGAACTTGAGATTTATGGTCTAATTAAAAATAATACAGGAAAAGAGTATGAAAAAATTTAAATTATTTTTGTTTGGATGGGTTAGGTATGAGTAATTTAGTAATTGTGGAATCGCCTGCAAAGGCAAAAACTATAAAAAAATATTTAGGAAAAAATTACGACGTGACGTCTTCTATGGGTCACATAAGGGATTTGCCGCCTAAAAGACTTAGCGTTGACGTTAAGAAAAATTTCGAGCCTAAATATCAAATTATAAAAGGAAAAGAAGAAATCGTTAAAGAGCTCAAAGAAAAAGCGAAAAAAGCCGATAAAGTAATCTTAGCGACGGACCCTGATCGCGAGGGGGAAGCCATTTCCTGGCATCTTGCTTATTTGCTTGGCCTTGACCTTGACGATAAAAACAGGGTTACTTTCAATGAAATCACAAAAAATGGCGTTGAAACCGGAATAAAATCTCCAAGAAAAGTTGACCTTGATTTGGTTGGCGCTCAGCAAACCAGAAGAGTTCTTGACAGGCTTGTTGGCTACAAAGTGAGCCCATTTCTTTCACAAAAAATTTATAAAGGTCTTTCGGCGGGAAGGGTTCAGTCGGTTGCTCTTCGCATGATTGTTGATAGAGAAGATGAAATTAGAAAATTTGTTCCGAAAGAATACTGGAGCATTGACGCGCAGTTTATTCCAAAGGGCATGAGAAAGTCATTCCCGGCTGTATTTTACGGTGACGAAAAAGGGAAAATTGAAATAGATAACGAAAAAAAGGCGAATGAAATTCTCACGGATCTTGATGGTTCAAATTTTGAAATTGGCAAGCTTAAAAAAGGAAAAAGAAAAAGGAATCCTGCGCCTCCTTTCATAACTTCGACTTTGCAGCAAGAAGCTTCAAGAAAACTCGGCTTCACAGCCAAACGCACAATGCTTGCGGCTCAGCAGCTTTATGAGGGAATTGAGCTCGAAGGCAAAGGCCTCATGGGACTTATAACCTACATGAGAACGGACTCTTTAAGAGTTTCGAAAGAAGCTTTGGACGGCGCAAGAGATTATATTTTGAGCGTTTGGGGCAAGAAATATTTGCCTGAAGAAGCAAGAGTTTTCAAAACGAAAGCTAACGCTCAAGATGGCCACGAAGCTATCAGGCCGACTGACCCGAGTCTTGCGCCTGATGCCGTGAAAGCAAGCTTGAGCAGTGATCAATTTAAAATTTACAAGCTTGTTTGGGAGCGCTTTATTGCAAGCCAGATGGCAAATTGCTTGCAAAACACAACGAAAGTTGAGGTTTATGCTTTTAAAGAAAATTCTGAAAAGAAATATATTTTCAAAGCCTCGACTTACACCATTGCGTTTGATGGTTTCATGGCGTTGTATGTTGAAGGCAAAGACATTGCCGAAGAAAAGGCCAAAGCCTTCCCGGAGCTTTCAGAAGGAATGGCTGTTAAAGCTAAATCGATAGTGCCGAACCAGCATTTTACCGAGCCTCCGCCAAGATACACCGAGGCTTCACTTATTAAATCCCTCGAAGAAGAAGGAATCGGAAGGCCTTCGACATACGCTTCAATAATTTCGACCATTACCGCGAGAGAATATGTTAAAAAAGAAGCAAAGATTTTAAAACCAACCGAACTCGGCGAGGTTGTTAATAAGCTCATGAAAGAGCGCTTTTCGAGTATTGTTAATCTTAAATTCACGGCGCAAATGGAGAATAATCTCGACGAAGTTGCTGAAGGGAAAATAACTTGGACCGAACCACTTAGCAAATTTTATGAAGATCTTATGAAAATGCTTGAAAAAGCTAAGAAAGAAATGGAAGGCGTTAAGATTTTCCTAGAAGAAGATAAAATTGACAAAACTTGCGAGCTTTGCGGCAAACCAATGGTTATTAAAAGAGGAAGATACGGCAAATTCATCGGTTGTTCGGGCTATCCTGAATGCAAAAATATTCAAAAATTAGTTGAAGAAATCGGCGTTACTTGCCCGAAATGCGGCGGAAATGTTATCAAACGCCAAACCAAACGCAAACGCGATTTTTACGGCTGCAGCAACTTCCCGAATTGCCACTTCATTTCGTGGGATGAACCTTTAAACGAAAAATGCCCGAAATGTGGAGAAATTCTTTTCAAGAAAAATGGTAAGAAAATAAAAATTTATTGCAAAGGCGAGGGCTGCGGCTACGAAAGGACATCAGAAAATGAATAAAACCATAAACGTGATAGGAGCAGGTTTGGCGGGGTGTGAAGCAGCTTGGCAGATTGCAAAAAGAGGAATAAAAGTTAATCTTTATGAAATGAAACCGAAAAAGTTTTCTCCGGCGCACAGCAGTAAAAATTTTTGTGAGCTTGTTTGTTCGAACTCTTTTAAGGCTGACAGGCTCGAAAGCGCGGCGGGACTTTTAAAAGAAGAAATGAGAGTTTTCGACTCTTTGGTTCTTGCTTGCGCTGACGCATGCAGGGTTCCCGCCGGAGGAGCCCTTGCGGTTGACAGGGAAAAATTTTCTTCCATGGTGACTGAAAAAATTAAATCAAACGATTTTATTAATTTCATTTCGCAAGAAATTACTGAAATTCCAAAAGAGGGAATAAACATAATTACGACGGGGCCTTTGACTTCTGAGGATTTTTCTGAAAATATTAAAAATTTTTGCGGCGGCTGCCTTAGTTTTTTTGATGCTGCTGCTCCGATCGTTACTTTTGAAAGCATCGATATGAATAGTGCGTTTTTTGCTTCAAGATACGATAAAGGTGACGGAGACGACTATTTGAATTGCCCGCTTTCGAAAGAAGAATATGAGGTTTTTTACAATGAGCTTATAAATGCCGAGCGTGCACCGCTTCATGACGTTGATAAAGTAAATGTTTATGAAGGCTGCATGCCTGTTGAAATCATGGCTAAAAGAGGTTTTGACACTCTTCGATTTGGCCCGATGAAACCCGTTGGGCTTAGGGATCCAAAAACCGGTGAGAGACCTTTTGCTGTGGTTCAGCTCAGAAAAGAAACTGTTTCGGGTGAGCTTTTTAACATGGTTGGCTTTCAAACGAATTTGAAATTCGGCGAGCAAAAAAGGGTTTTCTCGCTTATTCCTGCGCTTAAAAATCTTGATATCGTTAGGTATGGCGTTATGCACCGTAATACTTTCATTGATTCACCGAGGCTTTTAAACGCAGATTATAGCATGCGCGTTAACCCGAATTTGTTTTTCGCTGGGCAAATAACGGGCGTTGAAGGATATATCGAATCTGCTTCTTCGGGTTTGCTTGCAGGAATTAATGCCGCAAAAAGATTAATGGATGAAGAAACGATTGAGCTTCCTAACACAACCATGCTTGGCGCGCTTTCTTCTTATATAAGCGATGAAAATGTTAAGAACTTTCAGCCAATGGGCGCAAATTTTGGTATAATAAAATCACTGGATGAAAAAATTAAAGATAAAAAACTTAAATATACAAAAATGTCTGAGAGATCTTTGGAATATCTTAAAAATTTAGTGGAGGAGAAAATATGAGGATAATAGTTGATGCTTGTGGCGGAGATAAAGGCCCTATCGAAGCTATCAAAGCTTGCCGTGCGGCGGCTGATGAGTTTGGTTTTGAAATCAGCTTGGTTGGAAACGAAAGTGAAATAAAAAGCCAGAGCGAAAAAAACAAAATTTCGCTTGAAAAAATTGATATTATTCACGCTTCAGATGTAATTCACATGCACGACGCGCCTATGAGCATAATGAAAGAAAAGAAAGAATCTTCGATGGCTAAGGGCCTTAGAATGCTTGCAGGTGGCGAGGGTGATGCTTTTGTTTCTTCGGGAAATAGCGGTGCGCTGACCGTTGGAGGCACTTTGATTGTTAAAAGAATCAAGAAAATAAAAAGATGTGCTTTTGCTCCGGTGATTCCTAAAAATGACGGATTTTTCATGTTAATCGACAGCGGTGCTAATGTTGAATGCCGCCCGGAAATGTTGTGCCAGTTCGGAGTTATGGGCTCGGTTTATATGAAAAACGTTATGCTTGTTAATGACCCGAAAGTTGGCCTCGCAAACATTGGTGTAGAAAAATGCAAAGGCGGGGTTCTTCAGCAGGTGGCTTATGAGCTTTTAAGCAAAAGCGAGCTTAATTTCATAGGAAACATTGAAGCCAGGGATATTCCTTCGGGTGCTGCAGACGTAGTGGTTGCTGATGGTTTCACGGGGAATGTCATCCTCAAGCTTTACGAAGGAATGGCAAAAGAAATATTCGGTAAATTCAAAGGAATTTTAACTAAAAATTTGAAAAATAAACTTGCCGCATGTCTTTTGAAATCAGATTTAACTGAGCTTAAAAAGAAAATGGACTACAAAGAATACGGCGGAGCGCCGCTCATGGGAACTTCGAAGCCTGTGTTTAAAGCTCACGGAAATGCTGATGCAAAAACGTTCAAAAGTGCTATACGTTTGGCAGGAGAATATGCAAAAAGAAACGTTGTGGGCGTGATTTCAGAAGCGGTTAAAGAAACAAAAACAGAAGATAAGGGAGAGGGGTTTTAAGTGGTTGAAGAACTTGAAAATAAAATAGGTTATACTTTTAAAAACAGAAAACTTTTGAAAATAGCTTTAACTCATTCGTCATTTGCGAATGAATCCGGCGGAAAATTCGTTAGTTATGAAAGACTTGAATTTTTGGGAGATTCCGTTTTGGGGATAATAACTTC
>CAKVDR010000012.1 GCA_934726435.1 uncultured Eubacteriales bacterium | reverse complement strand
ACTTTAATTCTCACGGGAGTCATAATTTTCGGCGTGGTCATCAGCTTTATAATGTCAAAAATATTATCAAAAACGCTTCTAAAAGGCCTTGGTTCATCATTCATTTTGGAGCTCCCGCCATACAGAAAACCTCAAATCGGCAAAATTTTAATCCGCTCACTTTTCGATCGAACAATATTCATTCTCGGCAGAGCCGTTGCCGTTGCTGCACCTGCAGGGCTCATAATTTGGATTATGGCAAATGTGAAAATCGGAGAGCTCAGCCTTTTAATGCACTGCTCAAACTTTTTAGACCCTTTTGCAAGGATGCTTGGCCTTGACGGAGTAATTTTAATGGCTTTTATTCTGGGTTTCCCGGCGAATGAAATCGTCTTCCCGATAATAATCATGAGCTACATGTGCACGGAAACAATTCTTGAAATTCAAAATCCTGCCGAACTTCACAACTTGCTGGTTTCGCACGGCTGGACTTACATCACAGGAATTTGCGTCATGCTTTTTTCGTTGCTTCATTTCCCTTGCGGAACCACACTTTGGACGATAAAAAAAGAAACCAAAAGCTTCAAATGGACCGCCCTATCATTTGTAATTCCGACAGTGACGGGAATCCTTGTGTGCTTTATAGTTTCAAATATTCTTAAATTATTTCCGGTTTAAACTTTAAAATTTTTAAGCTTTTTGTAAAATTCAAGCGGTCTAAAACTGCCCTCGGTGTGCACGGCAATGTATTTATCCGTTATTTTTTCAAGCTTTTCAGCGGTTTCATCAGAAATCGAAAAACTAAAAAGCTTCTCAACCGGACAATAAACAATATATCTAAGCGCAGCCAGCATCGAGGGCGAGATATCAACCCCGAAATCGCTTTCACGAGAGCATCCATGGCAAAAAATCTTCCCTTTTTCAATAAGAAATCTCATATTTTCAGCTTCATAGCTCCCACATTTATCGCAAGAAACAAGCTGAGGCATATATCCACAAAGCGAGCAAACCCGAAGTTCAAAAATACTTTTCACAACGAGCTGATTCATTTTATTCTTCGAAAGATAGAAAATAGAATTCAAAAGAACGCGCAAAAGCTCGCCCGAAACTTCAACCTCAGGCCTAAGCGCCAAAGAAAGCTCGCAAAAATACTGTGCTAAAGACAAAGCCTCCAAATCATTTCGAAGCTCAAAAAATACCTCTTTTATTTCACATCCATCCAGCAAATAACCATTTCGTGCAGAAAAAAGCGTAAAAGTCCCATAGGCAAAAAGCTGAACCATTCCGCCAAGCCTATTTCTTATGGTTTTTGAGCGTTTAGCAATCGCAGTGATCACGCCCTCTTCGCGGGTGAGAAGGGTTATGACCTTGTCGCTATCACTCAAGTCCTTTTCTTTTACTATTATTCCCGTCACATCTAATTTCATTATTCGTTCCTCGTGATTTACTCTCGCTATCCCAAGCAGAATACGGCAAAAAGCCATTTTCTATAGAGCGATAATTCAAATAATCTATAATCATTCCCGTAGATTGAAATCTTTCCCAAGCTGATTTAGCATCCATTGTAAAATCCTCCTAACTGTAAAAAAAGTTTTAATTTTTTGCTGAATGAAATTTATTTTTCAGTACAGGATGATTATACAACATATTTAGAAAAAAATATAGTATAATTCTATAATTTTTTTAAAATTTTATATTTTTTTAGCAATTTGCATAAATTTACATGTATCCAAGGTCATGAAGAATCGAAGCACTGTTTCTCCAATCCTCTTTAACTTTAACAAAAAGGTTCAAATTAACGTTACAATCAAGCATCTCACCAATGGCTTTGCGCGAAGCAATTCCAATTTTTTTAATCATTTGGCCGCCCGCACCAATGATGATTGCCTTGTGGTTTTTCCTTTCGCAGTAAATAACGGCATGAATATTAACGTTTCCGTCTTCGCGCTCTTTGAATTTTTCAATTTGAACAGCCGTACCATGAGGAAGCTCCTTTTCAAGAAAATAAAGAAGTTTCTCACGAATAATTTCGCAAACAAGCATTCTTTCGGTTTGGTCAGTTATATCATCTTCAGGGAAAAAGAAAACCGAAGGAACCGCCCTTGAAAAAAGCTCTTTCAAAAGTTCTTCTTTACCCTCGCCACTAGCTGCCGAAACTGGAATAATCTCGTCGTAATCGTAAAGCTCGCTGTATTCTTTGATCTTAGCCATGAGCAAATTTTTTTGCTTCAAAAGGTCAACTTTGTTAAGAGCTAAAATCGCTCTTGCGCCGGATTTTTTAAGTTTGGCAATTGTTTCAGTATCGACCGAATTTTTTTCAGCGTCAACAACATGCAAGCAGAGTTCGCTGCCTGAAAATGAGTTGTCAACTTCAGAAATCATAAATTCGCTAAGCTTGTTAAAAGGCTTGTGAATGCCCGGAGTATCAACGAAAACGAGCTGAGTGTCGCCTTCGGTTAAAATTCCTGTAATTCGGCTTCTCGTGGTTTGAGGTTTTGGCGAAACTATTGAAATTTTCGAATTTATGAGCATATTCATTATAGAAGATTTGCCTGCATTAGGCTTCCCAACAATTGAGACAAACAAAGATTTTGTTTCATTTTTCATTTGACTTACCATCCATATTTTTAATAATAAATGCACTTTTTAATTTTTTAAAAGCGTTTCTAATTTTGTTTCTAAGCTCGGCCGGACCAACAAAAACGTAAAAATAACTTGCAAAAACAGAAAAAATAAACATAACAAACGCAACCGGATAAACGCAAAAAAACGCCCACAGCTTAGTGTAGGCTTGCTCTTTGGTGAAAAGTATAAGTCCAACCGCTACAGAAGCAAATGCCAAAATAAGAACCGCTCCGGCCGCTATGTCTTTTGCGGCTTTGGCAGTTGCATTGTATTCCTTGGAGCACAAATCTATCAAATTTTCAACTGCGCTGTTAAACATTTCACCCATTATTACGAGGCTGATTGTTAAAATCAAAATTGCATACTCAGATGCGTTCATACCACAAATTGCCGAAAACACCAAAACATATCCGGCTACCGTGGTATGAATTCTCATGTTACGTTCATTTTTTATTGCATAAATTATTCCTTTTAAAGCATATTTTAAAGAACGTAATACTTTCATATTTTATTTATCATCTTCCGAAATGTAAGAAAGTGCACTCGGGAAGCCAAGCAATTCAAGAACTCTTTCTTCGCGTTCTCTCATATGCCTTTTTTCCATTCCGCCTTGCTCGTGGTCATATCCAAGAAGGTGAAGCATGCCGTGAGCAACCAAATATGCAACTTCTTTTCTCATTGAATGGCCGTATCTTTCGCTTTGTTCCATAACTTTTTCCATGGAAATAACGATGTCTCCAAGGAGTTGAGCGCCGCTTTCAGGGTCAACTTCATAAGTTCCGTCTTCATTTTTCATAGGGAATGACAAAACGTCCGTTGGAACATCTTTGTTTCTATATTGTTTATTGAGGCTTTGTATGTAAAGATTATCAACAAAAGTGATGCTCACTTCAGCGGAACCCTTGAATTTTTCAAGAATAAGCACAGCGTTGCAGCATCTTCTAACCAACATACGAATTCCTGTTGGAATTTTAACCTCTTTCTGCCTGTTAACTATAATAACTCTAGTTTTATCTACCATGAAATATTCCATCCTCCTGATGTTATGTTATCTTATTGTAAACTATTTTAATTAAAAAATCTCTTTTAACCATCATGAAAGCTTTCCAAAAAACCGATATTTATATAAATATCCGTCAAATTCCACGGCTAATAAAAGAATTTTTTAAAAAACATTGTGCATATATTAATTATATAGGTTTTTTGGTTAACTGTCAAACATTTTATTCTTAAAAATTTCAGGTAAAATTTTAATTTTTATGTATTACTACAACAAGCGAGTTTTAATAAGATATAAATATTATTCTGAAACATTTTGTTTTTTAGCTATATTTTCCAGGCAATCGTAAGTTGCTTCGCAAACATAATCATTATCTTCTTCAAAATTATTTACATTTTTAGAAAGTATTTTTATTTCTGCAAACTCACTTTTTTCTTTTTCGTCTATTTTTGACTTTAAAATTTCATTTGCCTCTTCAATATTTAAAAACTTTTCTTCGCACTTTTGGTGAAAACCAACATCAGTATTAAATATTACAGGAAATTTAATACCAAAAAAATCCATCTCGTTTGAATACGACTCTGTTCTGTATTCTTCGTCAGTTTTAACCCAGGGGTTAAGAGGAATTTCTCGTTCGAAAACATTCACTTTGTATTTTTTAACAGGCTTGCCCTCATCAGAAGAAAAAAGCTGCCTTAGTTTGACTTTTTCTATCAATTTGCGTTTAGTTTTGGCAAAAACTTTGCCGTCCGCTTCAGAAATATTCGTCCCACCATCTTCATTCACCGTGGCACCGCTTATTAAAATTTGGCCTTTTATAACAGCATCACCCTCAGAAACACACGCCGAGCCTTTATAAACCTCCATGCGTTCGATTTGACCCTCACTAGTCGCAACCAAATTGCAAGGGCTGCCCTCTTTAACAATTTCAGGAGATCTAATTTTCTCTTTTATGCAAACGTTAAGGCAACTTCCTTTAATATTAAGCGAAATCCAGGAAATATCAGTGAGTTTCGACATAATAAGCTGCTTAACGACTGAGGAATCCACAGCAGATTTTTTTGTTCCAATACCTACGCCAAACTCCTTCATGGCTGAAATCACTTCTTCACTTGGAATGGATTTATTCCCCGAAACGTTTATATTCCAAATGAAAAGAGAAAAAACATGAATCATCAAAACAAAAGAAATAACGCCCAAAAGAGCTCCCAAACGGCCTTTATATTTAGCCAGAAAAACAGGGAAGCCATATTTTTTTATAATTTTTATTTCAGAATTTTCTTTCTTTGCTTCATTTAATAAAATTTCGTGTTGAGCCGTGAGTACTTTGGCATAAAGATCGCCGCTAATTTTTTTTAAATCCCATAAATTAATGCCTTTTTTGTTCACACGATTCAAAAAATTTTCAGGGAACCCTCCAACCGCCTTGAAAGAAACATAACCGCAAAACCATCTTATTATATTTACCAGCAAGCTTTTCACCTCTTAATTAAACTTCCAAAATATTAAGTTTCATATTCAATGGAAGTGATAAATCCTCTAATAACGAGTGCGTCAGAACTCAGGCATTTGATTTCAAGATTCCTGCCGAAAAAAGAAATTGCCATTTTATTCATATTAATTTTAATCATGTTTTCGTCATACTGAGCAATGCTTTTGAGCCCTTCGACAGTCGCTTCACGGTTGCCTTTTATCTCAATGTTCACAGGGTCAAGCATAACACCCAAGTCAGAATTTTTTAAATTTTCAAAATTCCAAAGTCTGCATTTTTTGTTTTTATTCTTCTGCCTTGACAAAAAGCCACCATCTTTCCGCTTAGTTATTAACTTTTAAATAATATGCAAGAGCGCAAATAAAAATCACCGCCGCAAGCATATATATTCAGTGGTGAGGAGGCCTTTAATTTGGAAAAGATTAATAAACTCAAAAAATTTTATTTGAAAGATTTATCATTAATATTTTTAACGTTTTTTTCGGCGTCAATTTTAATTTTAAACCCGCAAATCGGGCGTTTGGGCGTTTTCACAGGCGGAAAATACTGCACCGAAATTTTGATTCCTTCGCTTTTCCCGCTTATGTTTCTTTCAAGGTTCGTTATATTTTCAGGTATGTTCGATTTTTTAAAAAAGCCACTTGATGAAATAATGCGGTTTGTTTTTTATCTCCCTGGTTGCACTGCTCCGGCGATTTTGCTTAGCTTGGTTGGAGGCTACCCTGTTGGAGCAAGCAGCGTGAAAACATTGTTTGAAAAAAATGAAATTTCAAATGAAGAATTAAACCGCATGATGATTTTCGTGGTTAATGCAGGTCCGGCATTCACAATAAATGTGGTTGGTGAAACACTTCTCAAAAACAGGTCTCTGGGAATAATGCTTTTTTTGGTCCAGTCTTCAGTTTCAATTATTTTAGGAATTACCGCAGGAATAACCGCACGAATGAAAAAAATTAAGTTTAATAAAAACAAAAAAATTAACAATGAAAAAATTAAATTCTCAGAAGCCGTTGTGCTTGCAGCTTCGAAAACTTCAGTTTCAATAGTCGAAATGTGCGCGCTTATAACGGTTTTCACGGTTATAATTTCTCTTTTCGAAAATTTGAATATTCTTAACTTTTTAGCTGAGAAATTCTGCTTAAATTCCAAAAATTTTTCTTGCCTAATTTTTTCAATCCTGGAAATTACTTCAGGGTCGTTTTTTGCAGCTAAAAATCACGTTTCATTTCCTTTGATTTGCCTAGGAGTCAGCTATGGCGGGCTTTGCACGCATTTTCAAATTGCTTCGATTTTGTCAGGCACTGAGTTTAATTATCTAAAATTTCAATTTTTCAGGGTTATAAACGCGGTCTGCTGCCTTTTAGCAATAATTTTTTTACTCAAATTTTTCGCACAAACCGCTCCTGCTTTTATTTCTGATCACACAGCGCTCACTCCTTCAACATCCTCAACAATCCTAGGGAGCAGCATGCTTTTGGCTCTTTGCATTTACTTCACTGCCGAAAGCAAAATTTTTTTAAACAAATAGCCGCTTTTCGTCACAGCAAAATAAAAAAATTCATAATATGCTCACAGAGGAGTGAATTTAAATATGAAAAATAACGCTACATCACCAGAATTTTTTTTAGGCGCAAACACCCCTACAGGATTCTTTTCGATTTTTAATAATCTTTATTCACCGCATGATGGTTGGTTTTGCCACATTTTGAAAGGCGGCCCAGGAACAGGAAAATCAACACTTATGAAAAAAATCGCAGAAAAACAATCTGATTGCGAAATTATAAGGTGCTCAGCAGATCCAAAATCTTTAGACGCTGTAATTTTAAAAAAATCTAAAACTTGCATAGTCGATGGCACTGCCCCTCATGTTATAGACCCAATTTACCCCGGAGTTTCCGACGAAATAATAAATCTTGGTGAATACTGGAACAAAAAACAACTCAAAAAAAGCAAAAAAGATATAATAAAATTTTGCCAAGAAAATTCAAGATTTCACAAAACTTCCAAAAGATATTTAGCCGCATTTGGAGTTGCATTCGAATATAACGCTAAAATAATTGAAGAAAATATAAACTATGAAAAATTAGATTCATTTTGCGAAAAATTTTCAAAAAAAATATTAAAAAAACTTCCTAGATTAAAAGGAAGTGAAAAACTAAGATTCGTAACTTCAATAACACCCGACGGATACATACTTTTGCAAAAATCAATTATTTCACTTTGCGAAAAATTAATAGTAATTGACGATAGCTTCAGCGTTTTAGGAAGCTACATCTTAAAATATTTAAGAAAATGCGCTTTAGAGAAAAATTACAACATCATTTCATGCCCATGCCCGTTTTCGCCAAGGGAGCATCTTGAAGCAATTTTCATAACTGATTTAAAAATAGGAGTAATAGTAAAAAATCAAAATACTTCACAAAATTTTTTAAACGAAATCACATTAAAGCCAGAAAAAATCTACACCAAAAAATTTCTCAACAAAGAAAAAATTTCAAAAAGCAAAAATATTTTAGCTTTCAACGGTAAAATTTGCAAAGAATTTTTAAAAGAATCTGTTTCAAATCTTTCAAACGCAAGAAAAGTTCACGATAAAATCGAAGCGCTTTACAGCAAAACCATGAACTATGAAAAAATAAATAAAATAGCCCAAAAGCTCGGTGGCTTCTAGGCTTTCAATAAAATATTATAGTTAACGCACTAACTAACCTATCTTTTTTGACTCGGATTTTGTAAAGCTAAGTTCTTGCATGGTTGCGGGCTTAACTGCATTAACTACATTAATACAAGCACCTACAAGACCGCAAAAAGATAAAAAAAGTGATGCAGAAGAAACAAGGTCCTTCCATGCTTGAGAAGCAACATTTTTAATTTCGCTTGTCATTTTTATTCTCCTTTTAAATTAAAATTGTTTCAAACTATTTAGAAATTCTTCCTGCGAATGTAGTAATAAATTTCTTTAAATCATTAGAAAATTTATCAATCCTACCTATTAAATCACAGCTACAATAAATAATTTGCAAAATTTGCATATTCTTCATCCTTTCTCCAAATGAATTATTCAAACCGTATTAAAATGGTATCACAATCTTTACACAAAGTCAATAGAATTCAAAAAATATCATTACAAAATCTAAGCGATATATTATAAATTTTTGTTATACATACATTATTTTTAAAAGATCGTATGCACGTTGCATATTTCCCATTAGATATAAATATCCAAAAAGTGCTTCCAAACCTGTGGCTCTTCGGTAAACACCGGGGGCCGAATTTTTTGGAACTCGGCCAGTTTGAACATTGCGCCCTCTTTTATAAATTGCGAGTTCTTCTTCAGTTAAAATGCCTTCAATTTTGCTAAGCATCTCAGATTGCGCCTCGCAGCAAACCTTGCTAACTTTCAAATTATGAAGCTTCCCGATGCTTCCATCAACGCTGTTAACAATTTTTTCTCTCACTAAAAGTTCATAAACTGCATCACCTAAGAATGCCAGCTTTTGTGCACTCATCATAGAGACTTTTTCCGTCATTTTAAAAAATCTTCTTTCAAATTAATTATTCAAAAAACTCAAATTCAACTCCATTAACGCTAACGCTGTCGCCTGGGTTAATTCCGGCATCTTTTAAAGCTTGCGTCAAACCTGAAGTCGTAATCGCATTTTGGAAGTAGTTAAGCGATTCATAATCGTCAAAGTTAGTTGATTTAATAACCTTTTCGAGCTTCGAAGATTTAACCACATAAACGCCTTTTTCTTTTTTAATTTCAAAGGTATCTTCTTCCGAATTCGTTTCCAAAGTTTTTTCAGAAGCAAAGGTGTAAATATCCGGGAGTTTGCTTAATTTTTCAGCGATTGTGTCAAGCATTTCGGCAATTCCTTGGTTTGAAGCAGCCACAACTGAAAAATATTCATAACCCTTTGAAGAAACATAATTTTTAAATCTTGAAATATCTTCTTCGGAAGCTATGTCACATTTATTTCCAACTACTATCATCGATCTTTTCGCAAGTTCAGGATTAAACTTTTCAAGCTCTTCATTTATATTATCAAAATCTTTGCATGGATCTCTTCCCTCGCTGCCCGAAACATCAACTACATGAACAAGCAGTCTGCACCTTTCAATATGGCGCAAAAATTCATGGCCAAGCCCAACGCCCTTCCACGCACCTTCAATAAGCCCGGGAATATCCGCCATAACAAAAGATTTGCTATCTTTATATTTAACTACGCCTAAAATCGGGGAAAGCGTAGTAAAATGGTAATTTGCAATTTGCGGTTTAGCCTCGCTGCAAACTGAAATTATCGTTGATTTGCCAACATTCGGGTAGCCTACTAAACCAACATCAGCCAAAAGTTTAAGCTCAAGCTTAATGTTGAGAACCTCAGTTTCTTGACCAGGTTTCGCAAATTTAGGCGACTGCCTAACTGAGTTGGCAAAATTCATATTTCCTGCGCCGCCTCTGCCACCTTTGGCCAAAACATAAGGCTCAGGCGAAGAAAGATCATAAATAAGTTCATCAGTTTCTGCATCTTTAATGAGCGTTCCGTAAGGAACTTTTATAGTTAAATCTTCGCCCTTTTTACCTGTCTTCTTTCCGGGCAGACCGTTCGCGCCGTTTTTAGCAAAAAACTTTTTCTTATATCTAAAACTCGAAAGCGTGGAAAGATTATTATCAGCAACGAAAATAATGCTTCCGCCATTTCCGCCATTTCCGCCGTCAGGGCCACCGGTCGAAGTGTATTTATCCCTTAAAAATGAAACGTGACCGTTCCCGCCGTTTCCCGCTTTAACCACTATTTTTGCAACATCTACAAACATTTTAAATCACACCCCTTTGTTATTTATTATTACAAAAATCAAATTAAAATTCAAAAAATAAAAGCGAACTCTAAATCTTAGAGTCCACCTTACATAATTCAATATTACGCATAAACACTAACACGTTTACGGTCACGTCCGACTCTTTCGAACTTAACTTTTCCATCAATCAAAGCAAACAAGCTGTCGTCTGAACCACGGCCTACATTTTCGCCCGGATGAATTTTTGTTCCACGTTGTTTAACGAGGATGTTACCAGCTTTAACTTCCTGGCCATCAGCACGCTTAACACCTAAGCGTTTCGATTCTGAATCTCTTCCGTTGTGGGTTGAACCTTGACCTTTCTTGTGAGCAAAGAGCTGTAAATTAATCATCAGCATTTTACTTCACCTCCTCGTAATTCACATTAATGTTCTCCGGGTAGCTTTCTTCCATCATAATCAAATGATTTTTAAGCCCCTCAAAAAGAACTTGGCATAAACCGGCACTTTTGCCCGGCACGCGAACATACATATAACCATCATCATGCACTTTTATTTCAGTATCAATATTCATAACGCCGGAAATCGTGTTTGCAACCATATAAGCAACCGACGAAACCCCTGCGCAAACAATATCTTTGCCATAATCATCGTAATTTGCATGACCATCTATTCTAAATCCGCAAATTTCACCGCTGCAAAGTGTAAAAAAGCTTACTTTAAGCATAATTAGAAACTAATTTTTTCAATTTGTACTTTTGTGTACATTTGTCTGTGTCCGAGTTTTCTTTTTGAACCTTTTTTAGGTTTGTAAGTAAACACTGTTACTTTTTTTGCTTTGCCGTTTTTAAGAACCTTTCCTGTAACCTTTGCAGAATCAACTAAAGGACTTCCAACGTGAAAGCTTTTGCCATCATGTCCGGCAACAACTTCAAACTCTACTTCGCTGCCTTCGGCTAAATCTAATTTTTCAATGTAGATTGCTTCGCCTTCGGAAACTTTGTATTGTTTGCCACCTGTTTTTATAACTGCGTACATACCTCTTTACGCACCTACCTTTACTTTATCTCGCTACTGAACCAGGCAGGCTTTCAAAAAGCCGTTTTGATGCCTGCAATATGCGGTAATGCTATTTTATCATTTTGATATCAATCTGTCAAGAAAATTAATCAAGGTAATCTTTTAATTTTTTGCTTCTGCTTGGGTGGCGGAGTTTTCTAAGCGCTTTTGCTTCGATTTGGCGAATTCTTTCTCTTGTAACGTCGAATTCTTTTCCAACTTCTTCGAGCGTGTGGGGGCGGCCACCGCTGATTCCAAACCTCATTTGAAGAACCTTTCTTTCGCGCGGAGTCAAAGTTCCAAGAACATCCATGAGCTGCTCTCTTAAAAGAACATGCGAAGCCTCTTCAACGGGCGCCAAAGCATCTCCATCCGGGACCATATCCCCAAGGTGGGTGTCGTCTTCTTCGCCGATTGGAGTTTCAAGCGAAAGCGGATCTTGCGACGCACGCATTATTTCCCTGATTTTTTCAACAGGCATGTTAAGCTCTTCGGCAACTTCTTCAGGGGTTGGCTCACGGCCGTTGTTGTGAAGGAGCTGGCCCGAAACTCTTCTTACTTTGTTCATGGTTTCAACCATGTGAACCGGGATCCTTATAGTCCTTGCTTGGTCGGCAATTGCTCTCGTTATAGCCTGGCGAATCCACCACGTTGCGTAAGTTGAAAATTTAAAACCTTTCGTGTAATCAAACTTTTCAACAGCTTTCATAAGGCCGAGGTTGCCTTCTTGAATTAAATCAAGGAAATGCATTCCTCTTCCAAGATATCTCTTAGCAATGCTTACAACAAGCCTCAAGTTGGCTTCCGAAAGCCTTTTTTTAGCTTTTTCGTCACCTTCAACGACTCTTTTTGCAAGCTCAAGCTCTTCTTCGCTTGAAAGAAGCGGAACCGTTCCAATTTCTTTCAAATAAACTTTAACCGGGTCATCGGTGAGAATTGCGCCTTCGTCATGGCTCGTGTCTCCAACCATTTCGGAGTCGTCAAGACCATCTATTATTTCAACACCCATAGATTCCATTGAATCATAAAGCTTTTCTATTTCATCAGGGTCAAAATCAATTTCTCCCATAGCTTCCAAAATATCACCGGTGCTAACTTGACCGGAAGATTTGCCGTGCTGAGCTAAACCTTTTATAACATTTTCGATTCCTTTAGAATTTTGGTTTGTATCCTCCATTTTGTTCCTCCTTTAATTATTCGTGCTTTGAATATTTAACTTTTTAATGTAATTTTGTATCTCAACTTCAGAAATATCATTTATTTCCGAAAATTTTTTTCTTTCTTTTTCTTTTTTTAAAGTACTTATATATTCGTCAACACACTCTTTCTTTGACATACTCCTGTCATAAGTACATACCATTTTAGTTATTCTTCCAATTTCTTTAAACGAAAATTCATAACCGGAAATTACCGTAATATCAGGAGTTTTACCCTTTGAAATTATGTCTTTCAAAACTTCAAAAACTCTTTTATTAAATTCCGTGGCAAAAACATCCGAAGAAACTTCCGAGATTATCCTTTTTGCTGCGTCGGCATCGTTTATTATACAAGAAATCAGACTTTCCTCGGCGTGAGCCGCTCTTAGATTAGTATGCTTGTCCTTGTTGACTTTATCATCAATTGCCGATATTTTCTTTTCAATATTTTTAAATTCTTTTGTTTTTGACTTTTTTGCAAATTGCTTTATGTACTTTTCGGTTTGAAGCAAAACCGTTGATTTTCTAACACCAAGCTCTTCGCTTATTAAAATCGCGTAAACTTCCCTCTCAACCATGGTCGCCGAGCTTGCAAGAAGCTTTGCCGCGCCGGTTAAATATTTTATCTTTCCGTCGGAAGTGTTTAAATCACATTTTTCTTTAAGCGCCGAGAGTTGATATTCCAGATCGCTTTTTGAATCATTCACAAGGCCCGAAAATTTTGCCTTTGCTTTATTGCCATAAAATCTTAAAAATTCATCAGGATCTTTAAACTCAGGAATAGAAATAATTTTAACTTTAACTCCCGCTTCTTTTAAAAGAGAAATAGCCCTTTCGGAGGCTTTCTTTCCCGGACCATCTGAGTCGTAAGAAAGCAGGACTTCTTCGCAGTAGCGCGACATCACCTTGACTTGAGAAGGCGTGAGCGAAGTTCCCAAAGTTGCAACAGCATTTGTGAACCCTGCCTGATGAAGCGCAATGACGTCCATGTAGCCCTCAGTTAAAATCAAGTTTTTTTCGCTTGATTTCGAAGCAAAATTAAGAGCAAACAAGTTGCTACTTTTTTTGAAAACTGGCGTGTCAGAAGTGTTGATATACTTAGGCGCTTCGCCGGTTAAAGTCCTCGCGCCAAAAGCAATAACGTTGCCCCTTACATCTATTATAGGAAACATCAGCCTGTCGCAAAATCTGTCAATATCTTTTCCGTTTCGAGATTTAAACGCTAAATTCGACATAATAATTTCGTCGCTTTTAAACCCCATTTTTTTAAGATGATTAACAAGCGCAAACCTGCTTGCGGGGGAATAACCAAGCCCAAAATGAACTGCCGTTGAAGCTTTTATCTTTCGGGAAGTTAAGTATTCGCGGGCTTTTTTGCCCTCTTCAGAAAGCAGGCATTTATGATAAAATTTAGCGGCTTCTCTGTTAATTTTATAAACATTAAGTTTTGCGCGGTGAGCTTCATTTTCTTCATCGCTGATGTCGTAGTTCATTCCGGCTTTTTCACAAAGAAATTTAACAGTTTCAACATAGTCCCAATGCTCGATAAGCCTAAGAAACGTTATAACATCTCCACCTGCTCCGCAACCAAAGCAATAAAATGACCCACTGGAAGGATAAACACAAAAAGACGGCGTTCTTTCGGCGTGGAAGGGGCAAACGCCCATCAAGTTTCTGCCTTTTCTTTGAATTTCAACATAACCTGAAATAATTTCTTCAATGTCGATTTTTTCTTTAAGCTCAGTTATGAAATCATCTGAAAAAGCCAAAAAACACCACTCCTTCCATGTTTATTTTTAGAAAATCCTTGATGACCTAGGAAGAAATATATCCTTGAATAAATTTATTGCGAATGTGTCGGTCATGCCGGCTATGTAATCGCAAATTGCTCTTTCTATTCCCTCTTTTTCAGCTATATCATGCATAGTTTTCGGCATTTTACCGTCATTTTTTTTGAAATAATTATAAAGCGAACTGATAACAAATGGAACTTTATCTTCTTCGGATATAGACTTTTTATTGGTGTAAACTTCTTTATACATAAACTTATGTATATCATCAAAAGCGCTGCCCATCTCCTCACCCATACTA
>CAKVDR010000011.1 GCA_934726435.1 uncultured Eubacteriales bacterium | reverse complement strand
TCCCTATTAAATCTCCATGGATATGTGTCTTCTTTTCTAAAACCATTTGGTGGTATTAAAAAATCTTCTCTTTGGTAATAATCCCTAATATGTAAACCGCTCGGTTTGACATCTTCGATCAAAGATGATACAATTCCAGCAAATACGACTTTATTCTTAAGATTCGAAAAAAGCTTTTCGCTCAAGACTATATCCGAGCTTGAAAAAGGAGCGTCTATGACTTTCTTGTTTCTGGAAGCAGGAACGGGAAGAATTATGTATTTAGAACTTGAAATTAAATCACTCATTTTTAAAGATTTGAGTTTTAGTTTGTCAAAACCCACAAAATTGTCAAAACCACAAACGAAAACCTCATTTTTGTCTTTTTGCAACTTTTTAGCCAAGTAAATCTGGCGAAGATCTCCGCCTATTATTCCGAATTTCTCATTTGAAATCATAAATATCCATCCTCCTGTTTCATATTATATAGAATATGCTTATTTATATTAAGTCGTTACCAACAAATAATTTAAAGGTGGTTGTTTCAACATGGACAGTAACGAAACCCTCGATTTTCAAAAATCGTATCAATTTTACAAAGAAAAATACGAAGAATTTAAAAGTATGAATTTTAATCTTGATATGTCACGAGGGAAACCTTGCAGCGAGCAGCTTGATCTTTCAAATGAGCTTTTAAGCATAGTTAAAAAGCCATCGGACTGCATTTCAGAAAGTAAAATAGACTGCAGAAACTACGGTGCAAACGACGGAATCGAAGAGATTAAAGAATTTATTTCAAGCGTGACAGGAATAGAAAAAGAAAATTTCATAATTGGAGGAAATTCAAGCCTTAGCATGATGTTTGACACAATTTCCTGCTTTATGATTCATGGCGTAGGCGGCGAAAAACCTTGGGCAAAACAAGAAAAAATCAAATTTTTGTGCCCAGCACCAGGTTACGACAGGCACTTTTCAATGTGCGAACACTTCGGAATAGAAATGATAACCATTCCAATGACTCCACAAGGCCCGGACATGGAAATAGCTGAAAAGTTAATCACAGAAGACAGTTCCATCAAAGGGATGTGGTGTGTGCCTAAATATTCAAACCCTGAGGGGATAGTATACTCAGATGAAACCGTGAAAAGGCTTGCAAATTTAAAGCCTGCTGCAAAAGACTTTAGATTATTTTGGGATAACGCATATTTCGTGCACGATTTAACTGAAAACCCACCGGAGCTTCTTGATATATTCAGCGAGTGCAAAAAGTCAGGAAACGAAGAGCTGCCGATAATATTTTATTCCACTTCTAAAATAACTTTTGCCGGTGCAGGAATAGCATTTTTAGCCTGTGGAAAAGAAAATTTGGCTAAGCTTAAAAAGAATTATAGTTTCAAAACAGTTGGGTTTAATAAACTCAATCAAATAAGGCACGTTAAATTTTTGAAAGATAAAGAAACACTCAAAAAACACATGGAAAAGCAAAAAAATATTCTTTTGCCTAAATTCGAAAAAGTTTTAAGCATTTTGAAAGAAAACTTCGGCGAAAACAGAATTTTAACCTGGAATAAGCCGAAAGGCGGCTATTTCGTAAGCGTAAATACAACTCCGGGCTGTGCAAAAGAGGTTGTTAAACTTTGCCGCGAAGCAGGCCTCAAGCTAACAGATGCCGGAGCGACCTTCCCTTATAAAAAAGATCCATTTGACAAAAACATTCGTTTAGCGCCAACTTACCCACCTTTGGAAGAGCTGGAAAAAGCTATGAATTTATTTTGCATAGTAGTCAAAATGGTTTATTTCAAAAATAAGATCTCATAAAAGATAAAGGAAGGAACGAGAAAAACAATGACGCTTAAAAAATTCAAATATCTAAGATTCAAAAAGATTTTATCCGCCGTAGTTCTGATATATCTAACGACTTCTTCAGTAAATGCAGGATTTTTCAACTCAGGGCATTATAATCTACCACTTCAAAAAAGCATGCTTATTTCGCCTTTTAAAAGAGTAATCCCTAGCATCAAATGGACTTCCAGCAATCCCAGCATAGCAACGGTTGATAGTCATGGCGTTGTTCATGCAAAATCAAGAGGAGTGGCTGAAATTTCGGCTTACCATAATTCCACGCGAAATTGCTGCAAAGTTACAGTAACTGAACCGGAAGCGATAAGAAGCGTTTACACGAATATTCCAAAAGAAAATGAAAATCTCATCGTTTATGCCATGACTCCAAAAAATGCCCGAAGTGTTAAATTCATAATAAAAGGACCAAATTACTACAAAGAAGTTTGCTGTCGTAATAAATCGGTTTCCGGCGAAAATTACATATGGCAAGAAAATATAGGAACAACCCGAAACGGTACATACACTTTGACAGCATACAGTAATGTCGGCGGAAATTGGAAAAATTCACCAAATTCAGAAATTGATTTCAGCATCTCAGAAAGTTCGCACAGAAGCCTAGAAACTTCACTTTCACGAAAAAATTTAAGCAGAGACGGCATGGAATTTATAATAAGGAAAGAGGGATTTTGCTCAAAAGTTTATGTAGACATTGCAAACTATCTGACAATTGGTTGCGGGAGAGTTATTTCCCCCGGCGAAACTTTTTACAATAACCTAAACAAGCAGGAAGCTTACCAAGACTTTTTCACAAGAGTAAACAAATATAACTTCTCTGCAGCGGTTAATAATTTCCTTGTGAATAATAGAATAGCTTTTAACCAGCATCAATTCGATGCACTTGTGAGTTTTAGTTATAATTTAGGAAAACGTTGGCTAAGTTCAAGTAATCTTAGAGATATCATTTCAAACGCGAGAAATAGTTCAAACGAAGGAACTGTAACTGAAAAAACGGGGATTTTTTTAAGATCCGGCCCGGGAACTAACCATAGAAAAATTTCTTCACTTTTTCATGGCAACAAAGTCACAATTTTGGGTAAAAACGGTAACTGGTACCACGTTAGAACGCGTTCGGGAGCTACAGGTTATTGCTGCGCAGATTATGTTTCAACCGGAAGTGGCAACGGAAAAAGCCTTAATTCTATAGACAGGAATAAATTCATAAGTGCATTTTCGCAATACCACCATGCTGGAAATAAATGCATCAAGGGGCTTCTCGGAAGAAGACTCGAAGAGCTTGAAATTTTCTTTCATGGAAATTACAAATCTTATGCGCCATTTTGGAAGTATCCCACCCCGGCATGCTTTAAAAAATAAAATAAAAACAGCCTCACCGATTTTTGTGGTGGGGCTTTAAATTTAAAAAATTAATCCCGCCAAATCAAGCAGGATTCTAAACTTTAAAAATATTTTACTTAAATGATTTTCTTAATAACTTCTTTGCAAGTAACTGCACAAAAAGCTAAAAACGAAGCTGCACAAACTGCCGCACAACTGCATGTTACAACTTTTCCGTCTGTGCTAAGATCCTTAAAGTTTCTAACTCCTCCAGAAACATTTGCTAAAACATTTTCAGAAAGATTTGTCATACATCAACACTCCTTAACAATAACATGATTTAATCATATCATTAATTCAAATTAAAATCAATCATTTTTTAAGATATCTCTCTTCTTCACTAAAAATGCACCCGCAATATTTTTGCATGTAAAGTCCATGCTCACGAGCAATTTTTTGGCCTTCTCTGAAATACGGACGAAAATCTCTGTAAAGAAATTTCACACCGTATTTTTTTTCAAGTTCATGGCAAAGCTCAGAAATATACTCGTGGTTTTGATAAGGGCTTATGAGCAAAGTCGTAGAAAACGCATCGAAACCATTTTCTGAAGCATAAGAAGCTGTTTTTTCAAGCCTCATTTGATAGCATTTTTTGCATCTTTCCCTGCTAAAATCAGGGTAAATGCTTGAAATAAACCCCCTCAAACCATAATTTTCTTCAATTATAAGTTCAAGGTTTTTAAACTTTGCAAACTCCACGAGCGCTTCTTTCCTTGATTTATATTCCATCCATGGGTGAATATTCGGGTTATACCAAAAAAGAGTTGGTTTAATGCCTTCATCTTCCAAAACTTCGCCGCATTTCACAAAGCAAGGAGCACAACAAGTATGTAATAAAAGTTTCATGTCAAAACACCCTAAGATTTAGCTTTTTCGTCTTTGTTTTCTTTTTTAGTCCAAACGTAAATTCCTCTTATTGCCCAAAGGAAATAGAAAGCGAACAAAACGCCCTGTGAATATTCCCCGATGTAAAAGAACCTGACCGAGAAGTAAGCGTTTGAAATAAGCCAGAAAACAAACCCAAGTTTATTTCTTTCTGCGTTAATTACTGTTCCAAAAAATGCAACTATTGACATCAAACAGTTTAAAATTTGCCATATATCCCATCCAAAATTCATTTAAAACTCCTCCTTTTTTAACTTCATTTTTTAACAATTTCCACGCTTAATTATACTTTAAAAATCAAACTTTTGCGAGCTAATTTTAAAGGGCAAAAACCGAAAAATTTTATATCTTATTCACCTTGTAAGGCCAAAAATTAGACAGGCCAACAATAGAACAAGAATAAAAATAACCCACCCGCTGAAAACAGCCGGGCAAACACAACAGAAAAAGATTTTCACAGCACCGAGAATCATGAAAATAAACGAAATAATAACCCCAACGACCATAAGCAGAAAGAAAATTCTGAAAAGTAAAACTAAACAGCCCATATGTTCGAATAATACTCCTGCAAATAATGAGGATTAACGCCCGAAAAACCGCTCCCGTCAAGCAAAAGCCTGGCTCCAACATGGCGAAAACCCATAAACGCAAATGGCACTTTGGTTATGATATCTCCTGCATTTTCTACGCGAAGTGTTTTGAAAATCCTCTTGTTGTAAGAATTTCTAAAAGCGCTATTTCCAACTCTCGGGCAGCCAAAAACCACCACTTCATAATCCCTGTCGCTGAAAGTGTATTGAAGATCAACCGCGCAAAGAATCGCAAGCGCTGCTCCGTACGAATGGCCTGTAAGCCTGATTTTCTTGATTCTGTCATTTACAAAACTTCTGATAATTCCCCTAACATTTTTAGATTTATAAGCGCTTATAAACCCCGAATGAACCCTGATTTCAGAGTCCCTGTTGCCGTAAGGAATCACTTTTTTGAAAAAATCAAGATTAAAGCTCCAATCCTTTTTTGAATCAGAGCCACGAAATGCAATAGTCAAAGTGTCGCCCTTCACACGAATATGATAAGAAACATCAGTCTCAGGGTCAGTAATGCTACGAATGATTTCGCCGTTTTCAATAAACTCGCTGTCGTTGTAAGAAATGCCCGAATATTCAAGCATTTTTATAATACTGTTTATATTCAATCGAGATACACCTCAATCAAATATATGCACAAAAATGCCAGTTAATTAAAAAGCTTTAAAATTTTATTTTCTATGCTTTCTTGGTCAAGACCGTATTTTTTCATTTGAGAATCAACACTCGCATGCGCAACGAAAGTGTCAGGCACGGCATTAATTTCAAAATTGCCTTTAAACTTACCCGCAATGAGGCTTCCGAGCTTCTCGCCCACCGCTCCTGACTTGCAAGATTCCTCAAAAACCAAAATGTTTTCAAAATCAAGACACTTCAAAACTGCTTTTTCATCAATCGGCTTAATAACATTTAATTTTAAAATGCACACTTTTTTGCCTTGCTTTTCGAGATTTTTCATAGCTTTGAATGCATTTGAAAAAAGTCTACCATAAGTTACAATCAAAACTTTGGAATTTAAATCCCCGAAAAATTCAAACGGCAAATGATTGTATTCGTAATTTTCAGGTTTAAATAATTCCCCGCCGCGCGGATACCTTAAAACTTCAACATGATTTGACTCGCAAGAAACAATTTCACCCAGCATTTCTTCAAGCTCACTGAAAAATGAAGGCGCGAAAATTCTAGAATTCGGAACAGTATTCAAAAAAGGAACATCGAAAAGCCCCTGGTGAGCCTCGCCATCTTCGCCAACGAACCCTGCCCTATCAACCGCTAAAATTACTTTCAAATTTTGCATCGAAGCATCATGAATAATCTCGTCATATGCCCTTTGGAGGAAACTCGAATAAACCGCAAACACAGGCGTTAAGCCTCCTGCACAAAGTCCAGCCGAAAAAGTCACGGCGTGAGCCTCAGCAATTCCAACATCGAAAAATTTTGATTTAAACTTTTCTTTGAATTTAGTAAGTCCCGTTCCGCCAGTCATAGCGGCAGTTACAGCGCAAATTTTTGGGTTATCTTTCGCGAGCTCGCAAATTTTATTGCCGAAAACTTCTGAAAAATTAACGGATTTTTTCTTTTTAAGATCACCCGTAAGAATATTAAACGGTGAAACACCATGGAAATTTTTGGGGTCTTTTTGCGCAAAACTGTAGCCCTTACCTTTGCTCGTTACAACATGAATAATAACAGGTTTATTAATATTTTTTGCGATTTTAAGCGCTTTTTGAAGTTCTTTTAGATTGTGCCCATCAACAGGGCCGTAATATTCAAAACCCATTTTTTCGAAAATGCTGCTCTTGTAAACAATGTTTTTAACCGCGGATTTAGAATGCTTCAAAAACTTCTCAATTTTCATTCCGAAAGCCGTTTTTTCAAGAACTCCGCTAAGAGCATTTTTGGCTTTTCTGTAAGTCGCGCCCATTCTCGCGGCGGTTAAATATCTCGCAACCGCACCAACATTTTTGGAAATAGACATGTGATTGTCATTCAAAATCAAAATGAAATTTTTAAGCTTCTGGGCATTATTAAGCCCTTCATAAGCAAGGCCACCCGTGAGAGCTCCATCGCCGATAACCGCAACAACACTGCCGCTTTCACCATTTATTTTTTTTGCTCTTGCTAAACCAACCGCAGCTGAAATAGAGGTGCTGCTGTGACCCGAAGTGAAAATATCATACTCACTTTCGCCTCTATTCGTGAAGCCAGAAAGCCCGCCTTCTTTTCTTATGGTGTCTATTTTATCTAACCTTCCCGTGAGCATTTTGTGAACATAGCACTGATGCCCTACGTCCCAAATGATTTTATCTTCAGGGAGGTCAAAAATTTTATGAATTGCAACTGTAAGCTCAACAACTCCGAGATTCGAAGAAAGGTGCCCGCCATTTTCAGAAACAACCTGGATTAATTTTTGGCGAATTTCTTCACAAAGAAGCTCTAAATTATCTATTTTTTTCAAATCTTCGGGAGATTTAATCTGGCTTAGCAATTGCAGTGAATTTTTAAATGTATCTTTCAAACTTAAAATTACTTCTTTCTTAATAACTTATTTTATGCTTGCACTTATTAAACTTAAAAAATGCTTCAAAACCGCGTTATCTTTGCCGATTTTTTCAAGCAAATTTTCAGCATCAATTAAAAGTTTTTTAGCAAAATCAAGAGCATTCATGCCTGAAATTAAATCATCTTTTTTAATGTCTTCGTCGATTAAATCATCAGCGAGCTGAAAAAGAATTCCCATTTTAAAGCCGAATTCTTCTGCGATTTTTATGGTTTCAGGGCTTGCACCAGCCAAAACGGCACCAATTTTGCTGCAAGCAATAAACAGATTCGCAGTCTTTAGCTTGTAAACTTCAAGGATGCTTTCGCTTCCTTTTAAATCTTCATATTGCCCCAGGACCATGCCGGAAGTTCCCGCCAAAGCTGCAAGAATGTTAATGCTCTCAAGTGTTGCGGCAAAGTTTTCAAAGCAGGCAGTACTGGCAATTTCAAAAGCGCCGGTCAAAAGGGCATCACCTGCAAGAAGAGCCGTGCTCTCACCGAATTTCAAGTGGCTGCAAGGCTTGCCTCTTCGGATTTCGCCATCATCCATGCAAGGCAGATCATCATGAATAAGCGAGTAAGCATGAATCATTTCAATAGCCGCGGCAAATTTGAAAATTTCTTCGCTTTTTCCGCCACAAAGCTTGTAAATACAGGTCATAACAAGCGGGCGGATTTTCTTACCTGGAGCCATCAAAGTGTATTTCATAACTTCGGAAAGTTCGCTCTCGTGATTTTTCAAATAACCTTCAAGAGTAGTATTTATTTTGCCTAAATATTCTTCAATTTGGCTTAAATTATTCAAAGTTTATTTCTCCTCGCTTTTATTTTCGCAAAATTCTCTACTCACTGCGCCGAGAACACCATTGATGTAAACTGCGTCGCTTTGAGTTGCGTATTTTTGAGAAATTTTAACAGCCTGGTCAATAACAATGTTTACAGGAGTTTTTTGATAAATAAGCTCAAAAGTTCCAAGCCTTAAAATCGAAAGAACAACCTTTGACAGCCTTTCTTTCTTCCATCCTTTTAGATTTTTTTCAATCACTGCGTCAATTTCGGCCAAATTTTCTAAAGTTCCAAGAAAAAGTTCTTTTGAAAAGCCACTTACTTTTTCGCCTCTTAAAAGCTCTGCCATTTCTAAAATTTCTTCGGGGGTGTTAGGCGAAAATTCATTTTCAAATAAAAATATTAATGCTTGTTGCCTTGATTCTTCTCGTTTCATAAGTTAATTTACCTTTCTTTTGTTTTTTACTTGTTTGCATTTGCCAGGCTTACATTCACAAAATGCTTCTCATAAACCCAAATGTCTTTGAAATTCTCTATTATGAGCTTAACAGGCATTTCCATTGAGCTAAGGCTTCCATCATTATTGCTCAAATCAACCTGAGCCACAACGTCCGAAACTTTAAGCGCATTCACCGACTTTACAGGGCCAATGAAAGTAACACCTATACTACCGTTGTAAACCTTTGCTAATTTATTTTTCGGAGTGTTCACAATAGAAAACCTGTTGATGCTCAAAATCTTTTCTTTAAACTGGCTCATGTCGACATCAACTTTTGCGCTGTAGTCATTGTTAAGACTCCTGCACCCTGACGGCAAAGAAATTGACAGCTCAAATTTGTGATTCTGAGCGCTAAGGCTCGTGAAATCAACCTCCGGCAGACTAACGCTGCTTATTTCAGAAATTGTGTCCTTCGGGCCCGCAATTTCAAGCTTTGAAGGAGTTACTTTAACGATTCCTTGAGTGCTCACGCCTTGAGGAACATTTATAAACTCTGGCCTTATTTCAATTTCTTTTTTCATAAGAACAGGAATGCTAACGTCAACTTCCGAAAAACTGGTTTTTATGGTTTCGCTGCTTATCGGGCTGTCGTAAGCATCATACATAACTATCGGAAGCGTCATATTAACTGTTTCGCTGACTTCGCCCGGGACTTCGCCTTTAACCAAAACTTTTTTAACTTTCGAAACCTCGGTTTCTGGGCCGGAAATTCTAACTTTTGGGCTCGAAAGAGTTGTTCCGCCAACGAAATATCCTTCTTTTGCAGTGAAGTTTATTTCTGGCTGAATTTCAAGCTCTGTTTCGCGGAGCCTATCAACCATAACGGTTATAACTGAAGGTTTAACGTCCGAAGCAATTGAATAATCGTTTATCATTCCGGCTTTTTTCGCCGAAAGCTCCAAGGTGTAATTCCCCGGGGACATAATAGTGCTTGCAGCTTGAGGAGCGGTCACTTGGATGTCATTCTTCGTGAGCTGCCCAACAACAAGCCTGCTACCCGTCACCTCAACCCTAGCGGTTATGTCTTGCCCGCTGAAAATTTGAAGACCGTCTTGAACCGCTCCGTCCGAAAGAGTTATGTTTATAGGGATATCCGAAATCATAACGGGAATGCTCTCAGTACTGCTTGAAGAAACCAAAACCCACATCACAAAAGCACAAACAAGCGAAAAAAATGCTGTAAAACGATTATCATAAAAAAGCTTGCCTATTTTAAATTTTTCTTTAAAACCTTTGAAAAACTCTTTCACAGCTATCTTCCCCTCCTTATAGAACTAAGAACATTCTGATATTTAATAGGTCTTGAACGATCAATCAAAATTTCTTCAAGCTCAAATTTAAAGGTTTCAATGCTCCCATAAACTTTCAAAATGCCGTTTATTGCAAGCGAAATTTTGCCCGTTTCTTCAGAAACAACAACCGCTACTGCGTCGGAGTTCTCGCTTATTCCTATTGCGGCTCTGTGGCGAGTTCCAAAGTGCATGCTTATATCGGTGTTTTTAGTCAAAGGTAAAATGCACCCTCCAGCATACAAAAGGCCATCTTTTATTATCAAAGCACCGTCGTGCAAAGGAGCTTTATTAAAAAATATGTTGCAAATCAGCGCCGGAGACGGAGCAGCTTTCAGGATTGTCCCGGTGTCGATTATTTCACCGAGCTTCGTTTGCCTTTCAAAGACTATCAAAGCGCCTGTTTTCTGCCTGCTGAGCGTAGCTGCGGCTTCAGTAACAACCGAAGCTAAATTTTTGCACTCTTTTATGTAATATTCTTCATCTTTAGTGATGCTCCCAAGAGGCCAAAAGCCAAAAAGTTTGCTTCTTCCAATCTGCTCAAGAACTCTTCTGAGTTCCGGCTGAAAGACTATCAAAAGCCCGTAAACACTGAACTGAAAGAAATTGTTAAGCACAGCGCTAAGCATTCTGAAATTAAGTTTTTGTGCCAAAAAGTAACCACACAGGATAATAACTATTCCTTTAACGAGCTGGCCGGCTCTTGATTCCCTTATTATTTTTATGAGGTGATAAATCAAAAACGCCACGACTAATATATCCAAAACATCACAAATATTGATGGTTCTTACCAAGCTTTTTATAGCACTTAAAGTATCCATTAAAACAAAATCCTTTCTGTTTTTAGGAATAAAATTTAAAGTATCAATCGCTTAATGGATTGATACTCTATTTTAGCATATTAATGACTGATTTCCAAGTGCGGGTTTAAAATTTAGGCTTTATGTTTTTGACCACCTCAACGAGTTTATTTATTTCAGTTTTAGTGGTGAAAACAGACGGGCTGACCCTTACTGCTCCAATGTCAATTGTGCCACCAAAATCATGAGCCGCAGGGGCGCAATGAAGTCCTGTTCTAACTTCTATTCCATAATGATCAAGAATTTTGCCGATTTCATCGCTCACATAACCGCTAATATTAAAACTAAGCACAGGCACAAAATTTTCAAAGTCAGGGCGAGGCATATAAAGCTTTACACCTTTGATACTTTTGAGCTTATCGTAAAGATAAATAATAAGGCTCATTTCATGCTTGAAAATATTGCTGATACCCTTTTGATTAACGAACTCCATTCCAGCACGAAGACCGCATATTCCGTGAAAATTAGGTGTCCCGCTTTCAAATTTTTGCGGCATTTCCTGCGGCTGGCAAAAAGTCATCGAGTTAGTTCCCGTTCCGCCTTCAATTATAGTTTCAAGGTTATCTGCATAGTGAGTGATGAGCATACCTGTTCCCATCGGGCCGTAAAGGCCTTTATGCCCGGCTACGCATAAATAATCTATCCCTGTTTCTAAAACATTTATAGGCAAAATTCCTGCTGATTGAGCTGCATCAACAAGAATCGGTATTTCATAAACCCTTGCAAGAGCGGCTATTCTTTCAACCGGCATGCGAATTCCCCAAACGTTCGAAGCATGGCTGCAAACTATGAGCGCGGTTTTAGAATTTATTGCTTTTCTGAAAGAGTCAACGGTTTTTTCAGGGTCTTTGGGGTAAACCTGGGCTACTGAAAAAGTTATTATCCCTTTTTTCTCCATTTTTCTGAGCGGTCGCATTACTGCGTTATGCTCAATAGAAGATGTCACGACATGGTCGCCTGGCTTTAAAAGGCCCTTCATGACCAAATTAATTGCTTGCGTGCAATTGAGAGTAAATGCAACGTCTTTCGGCTCAAAAGCGCCGAACATTTTCGCAGCTACCCTCCTGCACTTTTCAATTTCCATGCCTGATTCGCGCGACATAGTATGTCCACTGCGTCCAGGATTTGCTCCGTATCTTTGAAACGTTTGAAAAGTCGCCTCTCTCACAGCCATTGGCTTTGGGTATGAAGTAGCTGAGTTATCCAAATATATCACAACATCTTTACCTCCTATCATTTTTAAATAATTATAATTATCAAAATCATGTTTTAAGTCGTCCAATACACGCTTTATCGAAGGTAAGAGCAAAGGCAGTAAACCGAACTCTTAATCCTCATAGTATAATATGAATTTTTCAATAATTTTGACAAAGCAGCACTAAAATTAAAAAAGTTGTTGATTATTTCAAAATTATTAAATAAATATTAAAAAACTATTGACAATTTATGGATATATGTATAATAATGTCATAATATTAACACCAATTTTAACACTAAATTTGATAAGGAGGAATAAATAATGGAAAAAATCATCAAAGAAGCCCAAGTATCCAAGGTGAAAATTATTCTAGATTTAATTTTGTGCATATATTTAATAGGAATACCTGCACTCGTAAAAAACCTAACAACCAAACTAAGACTTACAAACAAACGTCTGAGTGGTTCTTTGGGATTAATTAGAACTAAAAATCTTGACAGCCCGCTTAACAAAATAAACGGAGTAGAAGTCAGACAAAACCTTTTCGGGAAAATTTTTAACTATGGAACTATAATAGTAGTAACTGCAGCAACAAAGTTTCATTTCGAACACATAGAAAACCCCGATGAACTAAAAACCGCAATCAACAATCAAATCGAACAATATGAAGAAGACAGAATAACCCGCCAAGCTGAAAAAATGGCTCAAGCAATGAGATAAAAAATAAACCTACTCAATCAAGAGTAGGCTTTTTATTTGAAATTAAGTTGCGCTGTAAATGCTCTGGAAGGCTTTGAAGTCGGTTTCAACCAGCTTTTGGCAGCCTTCGGGCGAATACCTAAAGTTTTCAATGTGGTTTCCTTCATAAAAATATTTAACTTCTTTGAAATCTTGCGTACGGCTGAAAGTGTCGATTATAACGAGCTTTATTTTCATTTTATCCGGTACAATATTTTTGATGTAAACGCTTGCTTCGCTGCCAACTTCAACGTCTTCTTTGGGCTCCGCGAGACCCGCTAAATTCGGCGTTAGCTCAACGAATATTCCGTAGTCTTCAACCGAGCGAACGATTCCTCCCACAGTTTCACCAACTGAGAAAAGCGAAGCGTTTTCTTCCCAAGTTCCGAGCAGCTCTTTGTGAGTAAGATGAACCCTCGTTCCCTCAAAATATTTGATTATTACTTTTATGTCCATCCCCACTGAAAATCTTTCTTTCGGATGGGATATCCTCGAAACCGAGATTGTATCAATCGGCAAGAAAGAAACTATCCCGCAGCCAATGTCAGCAAATACGCCAAAGCTTTCCATATGCGTTACTTTCGCAGGAATAATATCTCCTGGGTGAAGATTTAAAATGTAATTTTTCATGCAAATTTCTTGAGCAGCCCTGCGAGAAAGCACGGCAAAATTATTGCCGTAAGAATCTTTTTTAAAGCCCTCAACAACAAAGCAAACCGGCCTGTTAACCTTTGAAATCACGGCGATATCACGAACTGAGCCTTCTTTTATGCCGATGGCTCCTTCTTCGCGCGGGATTATTCCTTTCATAATTCCCATATCGACTATCAAATTGTGGTTACTGTCGCACATTACTGCCCTTGCTTCGAGTATTTTTCTGTTTTGGCAAGCTTCTTGTAAATTTTCCATAGAGGACATTAAGCTTACATTTTCAAGTTTATCTATTAATTGTCCCTCAGGATAAAATTCTATCATTTTTACACCCTCCAGTTATATTTTAAGCACTACAATCTATATGTCAGACAGAGGGTATAATATTCTAAAGCTTTGAGTTTTATTTCTTTTTAGCCTTCGAAATGTTAACAACTTTGTTTTTATTTTTGCGCCTCATGTTATATCTTATAATGCAAAGAATATAAAAAATCACAAAAGCCATTAACAAGATAAATAGAAAAATAAAAATCTTCGAAGTAATAACCGCTTTCACAAATTCAAAAATCACAATAGCATAATTTTTATTAAAATCTTTTGTTGAAATTAAGTCTACCGCAGCTATTTCTGCGCCTTTAAACAGAACATGCACTTTGCCGAGAGGTTCAAATTTTTTAACAGGAGCTTCTATATTTTGCGGAACTTCAAACTCGAATGAAACGTCGTCCCGGCTAGCGTTTTTAGGTAGCATCAAGTTAAAATCCTTTGAAGAAGAAAGCACGATTTTGTCTTTCCCCCAAACGAAACTAAGTCCGGTTTCAGTTAAAGGATAATTTTTTTCTAAAATGTTCACACTTCTTAAATCATTGTACGCCCAGTTGTAAAGATCCACACTGTCAAGCATGGCAGTGTTATCCTGGAGTTTTTTCCCATCAGAGTCTTTAGTCGGGCCGCCCATAACAACCAAAACATAAGTCTTGCCATCTTTAACAGCATAAGAAATAAGGCATCTTCCAGCCTGTTCAACATAACCCGTTTTTATACCTTTAACAAAAGGAAGATAATATTTTCCACCTCTTTTTTTATCAATCAAGCGGTTTGTTGTAATCACCGGGTCTCTTTCATCGCCAAACATGTTATATTCGCTTTTTGCAACAATATTTAAAAAGTCAGAATTATTCATTGCATATTTTGCTATTTTATACATGTCCGCCGCGGTTGAATATTGATTCTCGTGGTATATTCCGTCAGGATTTTCAAAGTGAGTGTCAGTGCAGCCGAGGCTCGCAACTTTTTCATTCATCATGTCAACAAATTTTTGAACATCTCCCCCGCCAATGTGATATGCAAGCGTCATTGCAGCATAGCCCGACGAAGAAATAAGCATACAATGAAACAAATCAGT
>CAKVDR010000010.1 GCA_934726435.1 uncultured Eubacteriales bacterium | reverse complement strand
AATATGTATAATAATTTGTTTTGCATTTTGGATTTCAATTTAGATCACATTATATCGCCTTGGATGCTTTATATGTTCTGGTCTTCTTTTTCTGCAATATTACTTGCAATGTATTTAATATTTAAAAAGACAAAACACTTATTTAAGGAAAATACACTACGCAAAGCTAAAAAAATTTCTCTAATTTCTGTAAGTTCATTTCTTGCATTTTATCTTCTGAGCTGTGTTTATTTAAGCTTCAAAATAAAAAACATAGCAAACGAAAGCTATGAAACTTACGGAAAAGTCAATAAATTTCCTGATGATATTTCAGATTTAAATTTTTTAAGAATGCGGATTAGGAGTGATTACTACAAGGACAAGGGTAAGATAACTTATGAGGAAAAATGGTTTTCGTTCCCTATAAGTTTAATAATTTTAAATAAAGCGAGAGCTTGGTACTGGTATGAATATAAAAGTAATGAAGATAGCACAAGGACTGAGTTCCACTTCCCTGTAGTAGTAGACTTAGAATTTAAAAATTTTAGATGGGTTATTACTGAGGTAATTACTGGGGCATAAAAATAAAATAGGAGGTTTTATGAAAAAATTTCTATCAATATTTAACATTCTGTCGTTTTTGTTTGTTTCATATATTATATGTAAGAGACTTTTTATAGACGAGTATTATTTCGATGACGGAAGAAAAATCATCGGAAGTGGTTTTAAATTTTTCACCGACCCTTTTGGAGATATAATTTCTACGTATGTTTGTGTTGTAGCTTTAAGTTTTTTGGTTTTTATAGTATTATTATTTCTTCGGAAAGTCAAAAGTTCTTTTTATATTTTATCCACTGTCTGTAATTTGATTATCGCTATCCCGATTTTTAATATGTATAACTATGCATTAGCTGTTAATCCGCTTAGATTTATAGAATACAATCATTTATGTAATTATATGTTTCCTTGGTCAGTCTGTTTGTTTTGTTGCATGTTGTCAGGAATATTGCTTTTAGTGTATACATTGTTTCTTAAAACAAAACATTTGTTTAAAGATGATACCATACGCAAAGCTAAAAAAATTTCTCTAATTTCTGTAAGTTCATTTCTTGCATTTTATCTTCTAAACTGTGTGTATTTAAGCTTCAAAATAAAAAACATAGCAAACGAAAGCTATGAAACTTACGGAAAAGTCAATAAATTCCCTGATGATATTTCAGATTTAAATTTTTTAAGAATGCGGATTAGGAGTGATTACTACAAGGACAAGGGTAAGATAACTTATGAGGAAAAATGGTTTTCGTTCCCTATAAGTTTAATAATTTTAAATAAAGCGAGAGCTTGGTACTGGTATGAATATAAAAGTAATGAAGATAGCACAAGAACTGAGTTCTACTTCCCTGTAGTAGTAGATTTGGAATTTAAAAATTTTAGATGGGTTGTTATGGACGTATTTGTACACCCATAAGATTATTATCATTAATATGTACAAAAAATGCATGGACTACAATAATTATAACCCATGCATTGAACTATTATATTTTATTACACAAGATATCTTATGCCTTTAAACTTAATTTTGCCTCCTTCAGGAAAATTTTTAACTTGCAAATTATTCTTCTTAGCTGCACTTAAGAAGCACTGATATACTCCACCAGCATCACCTGTTGTTTTTTTAAAATAGTAAATATAGTATTTGTCGAAGTCATTAAATACAGTTCTTTTTTCATCAAAATATTGTTCCTCTTTGAGTTCTATGACAACACATGTTCTTTCTTCTTCACTTTCTAAAGCTATAACATTGCTTCCTATTTTGTACATAAACAATTCCTCCTAAAATTCAAATTTATTTTGCAGAATCTCATGAATATTCTACAACGGTCATTATAATATACTGATAAAAAAGCAAGGAGTAATTTAAAATTTTATACAAAAATAATAACATTTTATGATTGCTGTTATATTTAAATAATATTTATAATTTTAAAACTAAAATAAAAAATCCTTCAAACCTAAAACTAGATTCAAAAGATTCTATCAAATATGTTGAACCATCGGGAACTCAAACCCCGGTCAACCGGATTAAAAGTATTTTAAAGCGATTTTTATACATTTAAATATTTATTTTCATTATAGTTGATGTCAAAATTGGTGTTAAACTGGAATTTTAAGGAAATAATCCCATGTGTACAAAACTCAAATTTGGCTTAAATACTGGATTTTTAATGGAGCTACTGGGCGGACTCGAACCGCCGACCTGCTGATTACGAATCAGCTGCTCTACCAACTGAGCCACAGTAGCAACCAAACTAAAAAAATATTACACCAAAACAAAAATTAAGTCAATACAAAATTTGAAATTATATTTTGACAAAACAGACATAATTATAATAATATATATTTGCATAAGAACAGTTAAAAATATTTTAGAGGTGCAATTATGAGTTTAGTAAACACAAAAGAAATGCTTAAAAAAGCATATGAAGGAAACTATGCTGTTGGAGCATTTAATGTAAATAACATGGAAATAATCCAAGCGGTGACCGAGGCCGCAAACGAAATGTCTTCGCCGCTTATTCTTCAGGCTTCTGCAGGAGCTAGAAAGTACGCTGGAATGAACTATTTAAGAAAACTTGTAGAAGCTGCTGAAATGTCAACGGATATTCCCATAGCGCTTCATCTTGACCACGGGAATTCTTTTGAAATTTGCAAAGAGTGTATCGACAGCGGCTTTACTTCCGTTATGATTGACGGCTCGAGCCTTAGCTATGAAGAAAACGCCGAGCTGAGCCTTAAAGTTGCAAGATATGCTCACAAATACGGCGTAACAGTGGAAGCAGAGCTCGGAAGTCTCGCCGGAATAGAAGATGAAGTGTGCGTCCCGCCGTATAAATCATTTTACACCGACCCTGAGCAAGCAAAAGACTTTTTCGAAAAAACCGAAATTGATTCCTTAGCAATAGCAATTGGAACGAGCCACGGAGCTTACAAATTCAAACCAAGCCAAACCCCTGAGCTTAGGTTCGATATACTTGAAAAAATCGAAACTTTATGCCCCGGTTTGCCGATAGTTCTTCACGGTGCTTCAAGCGTTTTACCAAACTTAGTGGAAGAAGTAAATAAATTTGGAGGAAACCTGGACGGTGCGAAAGGAATCCCGGAAGATCAGCTCAGTATAGCTGCTAAAAAAGCAGTTTGCAAAATAAATGTTGACTCTGATTTGAGGCTCGCAATGACAGGCGCTGTGAGAAAATATTTCGTAGAAAACCCTGAAAAATTCGACCCAAGAGGTTACCTTTCAGAAGCAAGAACAGCAATCAAAAACCTCGTTAAACACAAAATAAAAGACGTTATGGGATGCGCTTTTAAAGCTTAAAAAATAACAATTTCTAAGCGAGGTTTTAAAATGAAACTTAAGGTTATTTTGTCCACCATAATCGTTTCCCTGATTTTTCTTTTTTACCCTTTAACTATTTCCGCAAATGAAGAAACCGGCGAAGAATTTGATGTTTCGGCTCCTTCGGCGATATTGATAGACAGCAAAAGCGGGAAGATTTTATTCGAAAAAAATCCTTCGGAAGTACGCTACACGGCATCACTCATGAAAATGATGAATTTGCTCATAGCGTTTGACATGATTAAAGATTTCAATAGCAAAGTAACCATAAACAAAGAAATTCCTCGCACAAGCGGCTCAAACATTTGGCTTAAGCAGGGCGAAACCGTGAAAACAGAAGATTTAATAAAAGCAATCGCGATGGTTTCGGCTGATGATGCTTGCATAGCGCTGGCGGATCATATTTCTGGCAACGAAGGTAAATTCATGCAAGAAATGAATAACTACGCTTCGAAATATAATCTAAAAAGCACGATATTCAAAAATTGCATAGCAGAAGACATCGACGGTAACGTAAGCACGGCACACGACATTGCATTCATGGCAAAAGCACTTCTTGAATGTGAAAAAGCCGGCGATTACACCTCAAAGTGGATAGATCACATTAGGGATGGCAAAACCCAAATAGTAAACACGAATAAGCTAATAAAACTTTACCCCGGGACGACGGGAATAAAAACAGGCACTTCAAAAGAGGCCGGGAGCTGCGCCTGCATTTGCTCAGAAAAGAACAAAATGAGCTTGATTGCAGTGGTTCTCGGTTGCAAGGACGTTAAAGAAAGAAACTTTGAAATAAAAAAACTTCTTGATTATGGTTTTTCAGAATATAGCCTTTCGAGTCCTCCTCCTTTTGAGGTGCCTAAATATTTAAAAGTTGAAAATGGAATAGAAAGCAAAGTTGAGCTTTCGGTTATTAAAAGTGAAAACTTTCTTGTAGCTAATAAAAACAAAGAAAAAGTTTCCCCGGAATTAGTGCTTGATGAAAAACTTGAAGCACCTGTAATCCGAGGAAAAAAGGTCGGTGAAATTATTTACCGCCAGGGTAATGAGATCGTTTGTATTTCTGATGTTATTACTCACGACAGTGTGGATAAAAAGAATTTTTCAAAACTTTTAAAGAAACTTACTGTAAGCTTTTTAAAACTCTAGCCTTAAAACCAATCTTTAGGTTTTTTGGCTTTTTTTTCTTCTTTAATTTTGCTTGAAATCTCTTTTAAAATTTCATCGCGCGACTCCTTAGAAAGGAGTTTGATGCCGAGCGAAATATTTTTTTCTTGATACTTAAGGTATTTATCCTCATTAATGCAGTCATCACTTGACTTGCCACCGTTTTTAGCGTAATCGGAACATACCATTTCAGCATCGGCATCTAAAATTTCAGTGTAATCAACTCCATAGATTTTTGAAAGGTTAAGTATAGTTCTTACGTCAGGGTTTATCTTCCCTGATTCATAGTAAGAATAAGTTGATCTGTCTATACCTAAGAAATCAGCAACCTTGCCTTGAGTGAATCCACAATCCAAACGAAGCTTTTTGAGTATTCCCGGTATTTTGGAAATGATAACCAACACCTCTTTTTAATAATAAGAAATATTCTTTATTATAACATTTTATTTTATGGTTATCAATACTTTAATTCAATTAAATTTACGTTATTCTTTGCTTTTTTTGGATTTATCCTTATATTTTTTAACCAAAGCCCAAATAACTGCAATTATTATAAGCAAAATCATGATAATCAAAATGAGTTTAAGTGCACTTCCCAAACGAGTTGTGCTGTTATCGGTCTTTCTAAACTTGTTTGTTCCGGAATCTGAACCACCGGTTAAGGCTTCGCCTTCATCAAAGCTCGTTGAAGAATTATTTTTATTTCCGGAATAATTTGACTCTTTCTTATTTCCTGAGCCACCAATGCTTCCGAGAGTGTAATTCGTAAGCATGGAAACATTAGAGTCGATTGCATCTATAAGAGAAGATCTTCCGGGCTGGATGGATCTATCTGCAACTATTCCAATTGGGCTTAAAGAAGAAGTTTCAAGCGAGGTGACGGAATTGCCCATGTTAAGAGTTAAGAAATTGATTTTTCCGTCTGAATTTTCGTGAATTCCCGAAGGATTTTCAAAATAATTCATGTTAGGAGTTGGAAGATGAATAACAACGCTTTTTCCTTCAGGCAGAGTGTATCTGCGCTCGGTCAAAGTATCCCAAAGGTAAACATCATAAAGCGAAAGAATGTATTCTGAGTTAAGTTTGCCATAAATTCTCGTGCAAGCGTCAATATCAGTGTCAATTGGGTTTGCAATCAATTTTATGTTCCAGTCAAGGCCTTCGGCAGTCACTCCATTATAGGTGTGAATGATATCCGCGACTTTCTTTTGCAATTGCTCAAGAACATAATAATTTCCAACGCTTGATTTTTCAGCATCGCTTAAATCATTGTAATCCCTCACTGCTTGGATTATTTGCTCAAGATCGGTGTCATCTTTGATGTCGGTCGGGAGTGAATTAATGGTTTCAATAACTTCGGCCACATCAGTTTTGCCTATTCCAACAACAGTTACGGTTTTGTTTTCAATTACTGTTTCAACTGTGTAAAATTCATTATCATCAGCCGAAAGCTCTTGATTTCCGAGCATAACTTTGATATTTGAATTTGCATAAAGCGGATAAAGGTTAACTTTAAAGCTTAAATTTTCGCCGTATTCCACTTCATTTTCGCCGGTTATAACTTTGCCATCTTTATTGTAATAATCTATTCCTTCGTCTTTCGTCAATGTGACTGTATATTTATTTTTACTTACATTCGCAACTCTCACCGTCACATCTTGAGTTATTCCTTGAATCAAATATCTGTCGGAAGCTAATTTTTGAATTTTAACTTCGCTTTGAGCGCTTTCATTTGTAACAATATAAGCGCCTTGAATCGATTCTGAATGGGCATCATCTATTTTTATTGAAAATTCAAAATTTTTGCCATAGCCAACTTTAAAGTCACCCGTGATAACTGAGCCAACTTCATTGTAGTAAGTTACGCCATCGATAGGAATGAATTTTAGATTATAAAATATCTCATCAATGTTTTCAACGGTTATAGTGTAGTTATCTTTAATATTAGTGAGTTTATATTGACCCAAAGAATTCTTTTCAAGGGTTACTTTTTGGCCTGAAGCAGAAGTCGCTTGAACTACAGTGTTTTCGCCCATTTGATAGCCTTCTTTTTCTTTAACTTTGAAATAGCAGCTGCTACCATAAGGAACTACCACATTGTCATCCATTTCCTTCTCTTCGCCATTTTCAACAATCGTGTAATCAATATAATCACTTTTACTGAAGTTAACGAAATAGTTATTTATCGTGCAACCAGAAACTTGCACTGTGTAGTTTTCTGTTATATTCGTTATTTTATAATGCCCTGAAACAGTGTGCAGAGTTTCGATAAGTTCATTGTCTTTATAAAGTTCAACAGTGATGTTTGAATTGCTGTATCTCTCGCTTAATTCTACCGAGAAAGTTAAATTTGAACCATATTCTGCGTTTACTGAAGAAATTTCATCGCCCCGTTCATCTAAATATTTAAGAACAGGTTCTGCGGATTCATCATCGCCAGATTTTTTAGGAACTTTGAAATTTACAGTTTTTGATTCTTTATTTATAGAACCTGAAATCGTTGTGCTCTTCTGAATACCATTTTCAACAGTAACATCTTTTTTATCTTTATTGACAATAGTGTAAATTTTGTAATTTGGATTAGTCTCAGCATCAACATTAAACATATTACCAAATTCAGCTTCAGTCGAAGAAGGTTTTTCTTCAATTGCCTCAGATCCTTCAACGGTTGCTTTAAGCTTAAATTTGCTCAAATCATAACCCGTAGAAGCTTTAACCGCAAAACTATACTTTGTTCCATACGCGCAGGAAATCTTACCTTGAATTTTCTTATCTTCGAGCACTGCTAAATTACCCTCATCCTTGCTTCCTGAACACTCGTAAAATTCCATTCCGTCAGCGTTTTCAAAATCCAACATAATTTTGTTAATTTCATTTGAGAATATAATCTTGGAATTATTTTTTACTTTATAAACGAAGAAAGTATATCTGAATTCACCATCATCCTTTTTTTCAAGAGCCGTCCCGCCTGATCGCGTGCCTTCTTTAAGGAAGAGTGCACTGTTGCTTCCCAAAGAAATTCGGTTAAAGAGCCCTTCATATGAGTCTTTCGATGTTCCGGTAATTCTAATTTCAAAGTCTTCGCCATAGTCAATATCGAAAGATAAGTTTGTGTCTGTTTCTTTTTCTGCTTTTATTTCTTTAAAATCAGATTGACTTGAAAGTCTCCTTTCAACTCCAACTTGGTCTTTAAAACCCTCAAGCGTTATTTTGTATCTCGTAATGTCAATTCCACTGATTTTAATAACAAGGTTGTCGGGCGAATATGAATTAATTTTATCATCAGGAATTTTAAACGCAACAATATTCCCGTTATTATCATCCAAAACAGTTATCTTTTTATTATTTTCATCTATCGTTATTGGATCTGCTAAACTTTCACCAGTGATAGTGCATGCTATTTCACTAACGTCTATTCCTGCCATTGTACGTAGTGCTATTACATTTCCGCTACTTTTGTAGTTAAGCATATATGAATTTTTTACATTCTCAACTTTTTCGTCACTGTTTCTGGTGCATTGATATAAAATTCTCGTGGAATGAAGTTTATCTTCTGTTAAGCCATTGAAAGCGTCCTCGCTAACTCTGTAGGCAGTAACTTTCTCCAGAATATTTCCCGCATGGGTATCATCCAGTGTTAACTCATTGTTACTCTTATCAAAGAACTTAAAGGTCACTTCTTTGGTTGAAGATTTTAGCTCCCCGATGGAAACGCTGCCCGTTTTGCCGGTCATTGCTTCTTTTATGCCACTGCCATTATCGCTCACAACCACTTGAATGCAAGAACATTCATTTTCTTTTCCTTCTCCTTCTCCTAGTTTAACAATAGTCGTTTCAACCTTGCCATTAGCGACAATTTTAATATCGTTATTAAGAATATATTGAGCTTTTTGTTCACCATTAAGAGTTATCCTAAAAACTAAAATTCCATCGTAAGGGATAATCTTATTATATTCTGATGAAAGGAAATCACCGTCACTTCCCATTGTAAATCCATCGGTCAATACTCCCCAATTATCATCATCTTGCCATTTGCCATTTTTATATTGACCTGTATAGTTATAAATGCCGTTACTGCTTCCAACTGTACCGTAACGATCCGGTTTTATATATTCAATTTTAAAATCTTCAAGTTGTTTAGAACTATTATTAATATAAGAACTTTTAACTTTAAATTGAACAGGTAATCTTCTATCTACAATATTTTTAATAGCAATTACAACTTTTTTATAATTTCTTATGTCACTAGGAACGCTGAAAGTATAAGTTCTACCATCGCTACTATTAACCGAAATATCCTTACTTTCTTTAATAGGAGTGCCCATTAAAAATGCTGTTTCTTTTTCATTGTAGGTATACACTATACCATCTTTGCCAGTGAATTTTCCTCCACTATAAGAATATGTTGTTCCATCAGAATCTTTAAAATTATTACCATTTTTGGTATATACTACACCATCTTTACCGGTAAAAGAATTAGTTTTTTCATCATAAACACACAAAGCATAAACATCAGCTGCCAGGGTTTTTGTGACGGTTACTTCTTTATCTTCACCTGTAATATTCTCACCGGATTCATATTTATCTCTGAATTTAAGGTCGAAGTTCCAAGCTTGGCCACTTGAAAAAGATGAAATTTTAGCAGTGGAACCGCTTGCATAAGCATCTGCCTTTTCGACTTCTTCAATTTTTTTATCTGACAAAGCATCATGGAAGCACACACCTATAGTCTTATAAGGCACGCTCGAAATGTTTAGCGTAATGTCATCGTTAAAATTTGTAATGTTGTCTTTTCCAACAGTAAGCATTCTATAATCATCATTATCACCATTTTTGTTAGTTTTATAATGTATTTTGTCTGTGCTTGTGCTTATTCCCCTTGAAAAAATATACTTCAAATTTTCAAGGTCAATATCGTCCCCATTAACCGCAGTGCTTCCTGCAACAATTTTACAATCAAATCCATTCGCGTCTATTCCTGAGAAGGTATAGTTATTAGAACTCGTTAATTGTTCATATGTGTAATCCTCACCGTCTTTTGTCGGTCGTTTTTTTGCCCAAATCGTAATTCTTTCTTTTGTTCCTTCAGGGGCGCCATTAAAGTTAACGTTAAGCTTTAAATTATGAACTTTAAACCCGCTAACTATAATTGTGGTCTTGTCGTCTAATACATCACTTATTTCACAATACTGCATCATATTGTATTTTAAATTCAAACTATTGTCTACAAAAGATTTACTTTTTTCATCATAAATATATGAATTGGCTTTACTATCGTCTTTTTTAAATGCATCCTTAAAAGTGTAAGTCAACTCTTCTTTGTTGTTACCGTCTTTAGGGTAGGAAAATTTGATAGTTTTCTCTCCACTTTCTTCATTATATTCACATGGAATTCCATCGCTACGCCTAAACACGGTGTTGAGAGTGTATGTCACGCCATCTTTACCCTTGAAAGATCTAGTGCTTTCATCATAATCATACTTATTTTCATTATTGTCTTTAAATATAAGTGCGGTTCTGCTAATAGTATATTGCTCATGATCTTTACCCTCGAAAGACCCATACGTGCAATTATATTTATTACCTTTAGAATCTATAAATTGGTTATTATTTCTATCATAAAAATATACTAAATTTTTGTATTTGTTGATGAAATACTTTCCATTAAAAAAATATCCACATGTCCTACCCTCATAATCGTCGTTGTTATTAGGATCTTTAAATGTTTTACTTGTTTCATTGTAGATGTATTTCGATTCGTTTCCTTTGACATCTATGTTGTAAATGAAACTAATTTCATTGTTATAATCATGTTTCTCTCCATAAGAATCTTCAAACTGTCCAGTGTATTTATTGTAGGTATATTTCACACCATCTTTGCCGACAAAAGAATTAGTGTTTTCATTATAAGTATACTCAACACCACTCGAATCTTTAAAATTAAGTATTTTGGTGCCAAGACTATATTCCACATTATCTTTGCCGGTGAAAAATAAATGCTTACATTTATATCCATACAGTCCACTATATAAGCTTTTAAATTGGTCATTATCTGGATCGTAGGTATATGCCACATTACCGTTGGTTACAAAATGTTTTCTTCCTTTTTCATCATACTTATAATCATATGCTACTTCACTATCGGGAATTTTAAATTGGTTACTAACTGGATCATAGATATATGTTTTCTTATAATAGCTGTCGGTGAAAGATGTATGAACATAATTATACGGTTTACCATCAGAATCTGTAAATACATCACCACTTTTGATATTCACTGTGCCAAATCTATCGATGAAAGACTCAGTGGTTTTATCATAAAAATATGTGTAATCACCTTTAAATTTATCTTTACCATCATCATCTTTAAATTTGGTATACTTTATACAATATTTACCTACAAAAGACTGAGTGTCCTCATCAAAATCATATTCAGCTGGATCAGAATCTTTAACTTTTTTTGTTTCTATATTACAGGTATATTTCACACCATCTTTGTTGGTGAAGGTTTTATTGGTGTCATCATAAGTATACGAATTACCATCAGGATCTGTAAATTGTTTATTATCTTCATCATAAGTATATACTACGCCATTTTTGTCGGTGAAAGTTCTTTTATTATAAAAATATGTGTCCCTAAAAGAATCTTCAAATTTTTTAGTATCTTCTTTGTAGACATATATCATATTATCATTTCTGCCACGGAGAAAATATCCTCCATAATAGGAACTATATTCATAATCATGTTCAGCTCCATAAGAATCTCTAAATTTCTTAGTATTTTCATCATAGGTATATACTACACCATTTCTGCCAGTGAAATATCTTTCTTTATAATCGTATGAATTTCCATTATCTTTAAATTTCTTAGTATTTTCATCGTAGGTATATGTCACAGTATCTATAACATTTTCTCCTTCATAGATTTCAGACGTGAAAGAATTATTATTATAATCCCATTTTCGCAGAGGAGTTTTATCATTTTTACCATCGAAGTCGTCTTTAATTATAGTGTCAAGTGCATAAGTTTTATTATCATAACCAATAAAATTTTTATTAACTGCATCGTAGCCATAGAATTGACCATTAGAAGCCATAAATTTATTTAAATCTTTTGATATAACTTTATTCTTGCTGCCGGTTGTTTTATCCTCTTCGTTAACTATTATTGATCCACTATATCGTCCGTTTTCAGTAGGAGTTATAAACAAATAAACCAAACCTTTGTATGGCACAGGAACATCGTTATTATCGTAGCTAAACGTTTTGCTGACTCCTGAATAAACTATATTATCTTTTCCGGTGAATTTTTTTTCGGTTTCATTATAAACATATTCACCATTAAATTTTTTAGTATCTGGATCATAGGTATATACCACACCATATTTATCAGTGAAAGTTTTATTAGTTTCATCATAAGCATATTCATTTGGTACGTTGTCTTTAAACTTCCCAATACCTTCCATGTAGGTATATACTACGCCATTTCTGTCAGTGAAGGTTTTTTTTGTTTCGTCATAAATATACTCAATTTCAGTAGAAGTAGAATCTTTAAAATGCTTACCATCGTCGGTTTTGGTATATACTACGCCATCTTTACCGGTAAAAGAATTAGTTTTTCCATCATAATCATATAAACTTCCATCATCTTTAAACACGATATTAAAAGTATATTTCACGCCATCTCTGCCAATAAAAGTTTTTTTGCCCTCATCATAATCGTAGTTATCAATAAGATTTCCATTAATATAACCTTCAAATTTTTTAGTATCTGGATCGTATATATATTTCACGCCATCTTTGCCAGTGAAGGCTTTATTTACTTCATCATATTCACACGAAATTTTTTCCCCGGTTTCTGTATCAATAATTCTAAATGTTCCATCGCTTTGTAACTGTAATTTATAGTTATCTTGCCAGTTAAGTTCGTCGTTTTTATGGGTTGGCACCGCAACTTTCACGTCAACATTATCAGCGTCACTAAGGTCAACATTTTCATCTTCAACACTTTTAACTATAATCTTCCTGCGTGTGTTTTTAGAAATATCGAAATTCAATGCTACGGTTAAATCATGGGTTATGCCATTTTCAGTATTCTTTTTAAGACTATTATTTTCTTCTTTTACGTTAAAAAGCTCCAAAGTAACTTCTATATAACTATCTTTATCAAGTTTCCCTCGATTTATATTATAGTTAAATGTTAAGTTTTCAATATTACCATTTTCCATCGTGTACTTTCCTGAATGAGTAGCAGTTATAGTTGCATTTTCAAGACTATCTTCGAATTCATCACCTGGCTTAACAAAAAAAGTGTATACTTTGGTGTTATTATCCAAAAAAACAACCGTGCCGTTCGTTATTTCTTTTGCTGTATCTTCTTTACTTTCATAAAGTTTAAACTGATCATTTTTATCCACCCAATCAAAGTTTGAAGCAATAGAGTCAAAGGTGAATTTTTGGTTAGTCGTATCAAACGCCAAATTAAGTTTAACATGATGTTGCTTACCACTTGTATCTACTTTTGGAAGTGTAACTTCAAATTCATTTAAAGATGACAAAGTTTCGCTACCAACTTTTATATTCTTTTTTTTATTATTTATAATGTTAACACTATAAGTAGCGCTAAGTGCATTATCATCTTTATCATAATATTTAGCTTCTCCTTTAACATTACAACTAAACTCTCTATCTCCATGATCTGATTCAATATATAAATATATTTTCCTACTGTCCTGACTACTGTCAACTTTAAAATCAACATAATTATTATCGACAAGAGTACCCTCACCAGAAGTAGATGACTGATAAATCTTGTTATTACTAACAGCGTTATTTTTAATGATATTAATTCTAACTTGTCTTTCTTTCGGAATTGCCTCAGCAGCATTAGAAACAAAAAAACTACCTACGCACGCCAAAATCAGCAAAAAGGCCAGCATGCCAAAAAAATAAAAATAGGATTTTTTCTTAAAAATTTTGTTATTCATAAAAACCACCATTCTTTATAAATATTTTGAATACTAAATATTATTTTGTGAAGATTATATCATTTAAACCAATTTTTTTCAACATATTTATTAAATAAAAATAACAAAATTTACTTTGCCAAAACAAAACACACATTTAAAAAAATTCTCGCCTACCGATAAGGGTAAGCGAGAACGCTAAATTCACTTTATTCATTTCACCAAACGAGATTTAAATAAAATTCCATCCAAGTGGTCTATTTCATGGCAAAAAGCCCTTGCGCTAAGAGCCTTCCCAGCATATCTGACTTCTTCGCCCTTGCGATTTTGCGCCTTAACTTTAACAAACATCGGCCGCAAAGTTACTCCCGTAAAATTCGGCACAGAAAGGCAGCCTTCTTCCTTCTTTTGTTCGCCGTCAGTGTAAATAATTTCAGGGTTAACAAGCTCGATAGGCCTGTCTATTTTTATAACGACAACCCTCCTCAAAATTCCAACCTGAGGAGCCGCCAAACCAACGCCTTGGGCTTTTTCCATTGTTTCAAACATATCGTCGATGAGCAAACCGAGCTTTTCATCAAATTTTTCAACAGGTCTGCATTTTTTATAAAGGAGCTCATTGCCCTCGATCAAAATATTTCTTATTGCCAAATTCAATTCACCTCAACTTTCATCCTCACGCAGGCGGGGAACCTCCGTGTTTTTTATACCAACATTCCGGCATAAGTGGGTTTTTGGCCACCGCCGCACGGCTAGTGTCAACCGCCTCGTCTTCGCCTTTTCTAACTCTTCTTGCAACCACAACGGTTCTGAAATCCTGGAATTCATAAGAGCACGTTGAAAGAGTGATTAACTTGTCGTTTTCGTTAACATCTACGGGAATATCAAGAAGCGAGCGCTTTCTAATCTGCGAAACGTAATCAAGGAAACTATTATTATCGGCAAAATCAGAAACCACATAATAGAAAATTTTGCCCTGCGAAGCTAAAGTGTTGGTTTTGAAAACAGAAAATATCTTCCATTTCGCGTTTTTATCATAAATTGTTTCAAAGCTAATCAAAGGATTCTGTTTATAAAAATCAAGAGATGAAAATTTCATTAAATCCGCAAACATTTGGCCGTCAGCCATGTGATGGCCGTAAATAACACAGTTTTTCGGATTTTCACTCAATTGGCAAATAGGATCTAAAAAAATACTTCCATATTTCGACTTTTCACGCTTGTAATTGTGATCCAAGTAAAAATGAGTTTCGTTTTTATTTCCTTGCAAAACGGGGTAGTCTATTC